>JBBQXI010000249.1:0-6436 GCA_038209805.1 Bacteroidales bacterium
CCCGAACCTCCCAAATTATCAGACCAATGAATGTCGCTGGCTTGATTTAAGTCAGAATTCTGGTAAGTGACTGCATAGGATGAAGTTGTCGTATTCCAGAAATGCTCGCTTCCGGCAATTTCGTACCAGGTTTCGTCCGGAATGCCATTATGGTTTTCATCTTTCATTACCTGAATAATTCCGGGCTCCGACCAGATCATTGTTGGATTTCCGTAAATCGTAAAATCCACACCATAAGGATTTGCCGGATCATTATGAATGCCCTGAGCAAAATAAACGGTAATTGATCCGCCAAAAGCGCCCAGACTGACCATACCTTTATTAGTTCCAACAATTGAACTAGCTGCGGATGGCGTCCCAATAAAATCGGCATTGGTATATTGACCCGGTGCTGGCAAATAATCCAAAACCTTGGAAACAAACTGGGCTTCCAAACGTCCGGTCAAAAACATCAGTACACTAATGATGAATAACTTGTTTATGAGCTTAAATTGAAACATTTGCTGTAAAATCTGATTCTTAGTTTGGATTTTGCAGCTTTTCAGAATTGAAAAATGAAAAGGATACACGGTTTTTTGCTTTTTCGCCGAAAGCTTCAAAATCCAGATTTGTAAAGGCAGGTCTTCTGACTTATCCCCTTTTTAACGCCTTCCCGTTTCCCGAGTTGGAAAACAGTGGTTAACTGCTAAAAAGTTATTCAGGAATTACAGCAGCGGGAACTGTACAGGAATTACCATTGGCCGGACTCACCTGTTTCCCTTTTAATTCTCAATGAGAAACCTATTTGGCCACAAAGTTATACAAAAGAATGGAAGAATAATTTCTTAGTCAAACAGATTCCTCCTCTAGTTCATAAAATGCCATGCCATGAAATCAAGTCATTAAATATCTTATTGAATAACAGTACAATAATCACCAATACCAGTCAAAAATTGATTGTTAACAATTCTTCACCCGAAACCCTGAATTCGCACTGGAAATCTCTTAAAAGTGTTTAATTTTGCACCTCATACAAAGCTGCAATCATTTATGTTTGAAAAGCTAATTCATCTTGAAGGGATTGATCCACTGGAATTTTTCGGCGTTAATAATGCCAAAATGAACCTGATCAAATCTTTTTTTCCGAAACTAATTATCGTTTACCGAGGCAACGACGTGATCATCAAGGGTGATGACGAAGAAATTCTGAGGTTCGAATCCAAGTTTCATTTAATCCTCGATCATTACAACCAGTTCAATGTTTTGCCTGACGACGTGATTAATCAGGTATTTCTGAATGAATCAGAAGGAATTTCAGAGACACTAGACGAAGATAAGGATGTCCTGCTTTTCGGGATAAATGGGAAAGCCATTCGCGCCAGAACACCCAATCAGCGGCTGTTGGTTGAAGTAAGCAAAACATCAGATCTCATTTTTGCAATGGGTCCGGCAGGTACAGGAAAAACTTACACAGCCATAGCTCTGGCTGTCAGAGCGCTGAAAAACCGGGAAATCAAACGAATCATTCTGAGCCGCCCTGCTGTTGAAGCAGGCGAAAGACTAGGATTTCTTCCGGGAGATTTGAAGGAAAAGATTGATCCGTATTTGCAGCCGTTATACGATGCCCTTCTGGATATGATTCCGGCTAAAAAATTGGATGAATTTATGAAAGACGGCACCATTCAGATTGCTCCTCTGGCATTTATGCGCGGACGAACACTGAGCAATGCCTTTGTAATTTTAGACGAAGCTCAAAATGCGACCGTCCTCCAGCTAAAAATGTTCCTCACACGCATGGGTCTCAACACTAAATTTGTAGTTACCGGAGACGAAACCCAAATTGATTTGCCTTTCCAGAGTCCATCCGGATTAATTCTGGCTAAGAAAATCCTAAAGAACATTAAAGACATTTCCTTTGTTCAGTTTGATGTAAAAGACATTGTCAGGCACAGGCTGGTGCGCGATATTGTTTTGGCTTACGAAAAGCATCACGCAAATGAACTTATGAGGAAAGAAAAGGGAAACGAAAATTTAAAAACAGATAAAACAGAAGAAAAATGAGCAAAGCATTAACCCGTACCGATTTTGATTTTCCGGGACAGAAAAGTGTTTACCACGGAAAAGTGAGAGATGTTTACAACATCGACGATGAATATCTGGTGATGGTTGTCAGCGACCGTATTTCTGCCTTCGACGTGGTACTGCCCAAAGGAATTCCATACAAAGGACAAGTATTAAACCAGATAGCCGCCAAATTTCTGGATGCTACCAGCGACATTGTTCCGAACTGGAAAGTGGCAACTCCCGATCCGAATGTAACTGTTGGTCACCACTGCGAACCATTCAAAGTAGAAATGGTTATCCGTGGATACCTTACCGGTCATGCCTGGCGCGAATACAAAAGTGGCAAACGCTCGCTTTGTGGTATAGCACTTCCTGATGGAATGGTTGAAAATCAGAAATTTACGGAACCAATTCTTACACCTACAACCAAAGCTTCTGAAGGACATGATGAGGATATTTCAAGAGAAGAAATCATCGCTCAGGGAATTGTACACAAAGAAGACTATGAAATGCTTGAAAAATATACTCGTGAAGTATTTCGCCGTGGTACAGTGATAGCAGCCGAAATGGGTCTGATTCTGGTTGATACGAAGTACGAGTTTGGGAAAAAAGATGGAAAAATCTACCTGATTGACGAAATCCACACTCCCGATTCATCTCGCTATTTTTATGCTGAAGGGTACGAAGAACGTTTAGCGAAAGGTGAAAACCAAAAACAGCTATCGAAAGAGTTTGTGCGCCAGTGGCTGATTGAAAATGGGTTTCAGGGCAAAGAGGGACAAGTAATTCCTGAAATGGACGAAGCTTTTGTGGCTTCAGTATCTGACCGATACATCGAATTATTCGAAAATATTACAGGAGATAAGTTTGTGAAATCAGATTTATCCGACATTCAGGGACGAATAGACAACAATGTCAGAAATTTCCTGAATAACTTATAAAAAAAAGATGGCTGCCTTAATAAACCAAGGCAGCCATTTTCAATAAATATAGAACACCGAACGATTGATTTTTAGTTTGAATTAGAACCTTGCTGAGATACTTACTCCAGGTAAGTTAACCAAAGCATATCCTCTTGGTGATAGTTGAAAATATAAATCTCCATTTCTGAAAAAGGCATTCCCATTTACATAAACTCTTTCGCAACGAACAGGAAGCTGCCTGAAATATACGTTACGTGGAGCATCAACTACACAATAACCAACTCCTCTACGATAGCTGTAAAAATGATTACCGTAATAGTAGTAATCGTCTCTATCGTGATGAAAAACTACGGGATTGCGGTCAAATCGTTGATAAACACGTCCGTAACTCGGATGTTCGTAATAATCAGATTGGTAATGTTTATTCCGGTTGCTGTATTTCGGGCGATATTCCCTATTATTTTCCCGGCTATTCCAGTTTTTGCGCTCGTAGCTACCTTCCCGATTATCCCTTCTGTCGTTATAAGCAATCCGGTCATTATCGCGACCTGATTCCCGATATTCTTTCCGTTCGTGTCCGTTTCCTTTTTTCCCTTCTTTGTGATCCTCTGCTTTTACTTCAATTGTAGAAGCTACCATTGCTGTTGCAAGAACTAAAACTGGAAAATATGTTCTAAAATTATTTAAAGTTTTCATGGCTTTTCGTTTTAAGGTGAATCAATAATTGTTTGAACTTTACCGGTAATTGATTAGGTTAAAACAAAGCTTGTGCCAAAATGAAAGGAAACCGAAAGGAAAATATATCACATTGAAATAGTGGAATTTAATTTTGTAAAATCACCCTGATTAATACTTCTTATTCTCAAATCTGAAACTTTCTTATTCAAAAAGTACTATTTTTGCGACAAAATTGAACCTTGTGGGACGAATATTAGCCATCGATTACGGGAAAAAACGTGTTGGGATAGCGGTTACAGATCCGATGCAGATGATTGCAACACGTTTAACAACTGTTTCGAGTCATGAAATCTGGATCTTCCTGAAAGACTACTTTGCAAAGGAAAGTGTCGAAAAAGTAATTGTAGGATATCCGATGCAAATGAACAATCAGCCATCCGAAGCCGTTCTGTATATCAATCCGTTTTTGAAGAAGTTTCAGAAAGATTATCCAGATATGCCTTTGGAACAGGTTGACGAACGATTTACATCCAAAATGGCATTTAGAACCATGATCGATGCCGGGCTAAAAAAGAAAGACAGGCAAAATAAAGGAACAATTGATGGGGTTAGCGCCACCATTATTTTACAAAGCTATTTAGAACAAAAAAATTACATTAAATGATTTATCCGGTTACCGTATTTGGCGATCCAGTGCTTCGAAAAAAAGCAGAACCGATTACAAAAGATTTTCAGGATCTGAAAGTTTTTATACAGAATATGTTCGACACCATGTACAATTCAGATGGTGTTGGATTGGCCGCGCCTCAAGTTGGACAAGCAGTCCGCGTTTTTGTAATTGACTCGGATATTGATGATGAAGATGAACTCCCGGGAATAAAAAAAGCATTTATTAATCCTGAAATCGTTGAAAAATCGGGCGACGAATGGGTGATGAACGAAGGTTGCCTGAGTCTGCCGGAAATAAGGGAAGATGTTTTACGCCCTGAAACCGTTAAAATCAAATATTTCGACGAAGATTTCAACGAATATGTTGAAACTTACAGCGGCTTCACCTCTCGGGTAATTCAACACGAGTATGATCATTTGGAAGGTGTAATGTTTGTTGACTATCTTAATCCACTGAGAAAAAGGATTCTGAAGAGCAAATTGTCAGCTATTTCTAAAGGAAAGGTCATTCCAAAATATCGCATTAAAGTTCCGGGAAAATAAAAAGGTCGTTTCATTAGTAAAAATAGGCCGTTCGAGTAAAAAATCGGACACTCAGAAAAATTTAACTTTTTAGAAAAAACCAAACATAAGTTTCTAGCGTAACTGGTAAAAAAGTCAAAAATGCCAGTTACAAGAAGCTTTTTCCAGAAGATTCCTTTTATTCGGATAACAAGCCTTTTCCTGATTGGCATTCTGGTCAATCATTTCTTCATTCTTGATACACGCCTGATTGCCATTGTTCTTGCAATCTTGATTTCGACACTGATTTTATTCTGGCACAATAGTAGTTTTGTTTCTATCCAGATTCAAAATGCAATACTCTCACTAACCATAGCACTTCTAGGAGTTTTTTATCCGAATCATTCCATCGAAAAAAAGGATCTTGATTTTAACAGAAAAGACTATTATTTGGCTGAAGTTTGTCAAAAGCCCGGAGAAAAAGCAAAGACTTTCCAAACCATTCTGCTGATTCAAAATGACAAATTAAAAGCGCCCGAAAAAATCATTGCTTATTTCAGCAAGATTGGATTTGATTCGACAATAACTACCGGAAATCAATTAATTATCCTCGCCAAACCTCAAACAATCAAGAATGCTGGCAATCCGTTTGAATTCGATTATCAGTCACTGATGCATCAGCGCAACATATGGTTTTCCGTCTACCTAACTAAAGGAATGTATCTAAAGACAGGTCATCAGATCAGTCATATTCGTAATTTGGCAGAAAAAGTTCGGGATCGCCTGATTGCGATATTGAATGAAGCTATACCCAATAAAGAAGAACGATCGGTTGTGTCGGCGTTAACATTGGGATACCGAACTGAAATCGCCCAGGATACACTCGATTATTTTGCCTCAACTGGGGCCATGCACGTATTATCGGTTTCAGGATTACATGTGGCTTTGATTTTTATGATTTTGGGATTCCTTCTATCGTTCCTGAAAAGAGGAAAAATTGGACCTGTGATCTTCTCCGTGGTCATGATTTCTTTTCTATGGATTTATGCCTTTGTTTCAGGGTTTTCGCCACCGGTTCAGCGTTCAACCGTCATGTTTACTTTTGTCATTATCGGAAACGGCATTCGGAGGCCTGTCAATATCTATAATTCACTTACCGCTTCTGCCCTATTCCTGATTTTGCTGAGCCCAAATGTTCTTTTCGATGTTGGATTTCAGCTTTCGTACCTCGCCATATTGGGGATTGTTCTTATTCAACCGGCATTAAACAATATTCTTGAACTCACAAACCCAATTTTGAAGTGGGCATGGAGTTTATTTACCGTTTCGGTAGCTGCGCAAATCATGACTTTTCCGCTTGGATTCTTCTATTTTAATCAATTCCCCAACCTGTTTTGGTTAAGCAATTTTGTGGTTGTTCCAACTACAACATTTATCATGTGGTTCAGCATGGCATTTTTCATTTTCAGCCCATTTCACAGCCTTGCCATGTTTGTCGGAATGATCATCCAAAAGCTAACATTCGCGATGCTTGCGGCACTTAAAGAGATGGATGCACAGCCAATTGCGGTCACTAAAGGAATTATTTTATCAACGGCACAAGTCTGGATTCTTTACGGTAT
>JBBQXI010000250.1:0-6426 GCA_038209805.1 Bacteroidales bacterium
GATGCCCGCAAGTTATTTTGGAGCCAGATGAAAGAAAAGCTCTACAGCAAAGGCTTTGACGCTTGGTGGATGGATGCTTCGGAGCCCGATATTCTTTCGAATGCCAGTATTGAATACCGAAAACAGTTGATGTCACCGACAGCGCTCGGACCATCGACCAAATATTTCAATGCTTATGCCCTGATGAATGCCGAAGCCATTTACGATGGACAACGTGGTGAAGATCCAAACAAACGTGTTTTCTTGTTGACTCGTTCCGGATTTGCAGGGTTACAGCGTTATTCAACTGCTACCTGGAGTGGCGACATTGGTACTCGTTGGGAAGATATGAAAGCCCAAATTTCTGCCGGATTAAATTTTGCAATCTCCGGAATTCCATACTGGACCATGGATATTGGCGGTTTCTGCGTAGAAAAACGCTACGAACAGGCCAAGGAAGGTTCTGCCGATTTGGACGAGTGGCGCGAATTGAATTCCCGTTGGTATCAGTTTGGCGCTTTCTGTCCGCTGTTCCGCAGTCATGGCCAGTTTCCATACCGCGAAATTTACAACATGGCTCCCGAAACTCATCCGGCTTACAAAAGCATGGTTTATGTGAATAAACTACGCTACCGTTTGATGCCATACATTTATTCGCTTGCCGGGAAAACGCATTTCGAAGATTATACCATTATGCGGGCTTTGGTGATGGATTTCAACGGCGATAAACAGGTAGAGAATGTTGGCGATCAGTATATGTTTGGTCCATCGCTGATGGTTGCTCCGGTTTATCAATACAAAGCCCGCAACCGCGAAGTTTATTTTCCAGCAGCCAACGGTTGGTATAATTTATATTCCGGAAAATATACCGAAGGCGGACAGAAAATTAGTGTTGATGCACCATACGAACGGATGCCTTTGTTCGTGAAAGAAGGTTCCATTGTACCTTTTGGGCCCGAAATTCAGTACGCCGGTGAAAAGCAGGCAGCCGAAATTACCTTGTATGTTTATACCGGAAAAAATGCGGAGTTTACCCTATATGAAGATGAAGGTATTAACTACAATTACGAAAAGGGAGCGTTCAGTACCATTCAGTTCAAATACGACGAACCTTCAGGAAAACTAACCATTGGCAACGCAACCGGATCGTTCGATGGAATGCTGAAATCGCGTACCTTCAATATCGTTTGGGTAAGTAAACAAAACCCTGTAGCTTTCGATTTAAACCGGAATGCTGATGCAACGGTTGCTTATGACGGCAAAATGGTAGATGTGACAAGAAAATAACATTAGAAAAAAAGTCATTAGTCATTCGGAAAGTCTACCTTAAAAATTTTTCCTGATGACGAATGACTTTTCCACAAACGAAATAAGGCAGCCCATTTGAGCTGCCTTATTCAATATCTAATAATCCTGTTTTAAGCCAGAATCTCTTTCACCTGATTGTAAACATTAACGGCGGTGAATCCCAATTTTTCGTCCAGAACAGTGTATGGAGCTGAAAATCCGAATGATTCCAGACCGAATACTTTACCATCGGCGCCTACCAAACCTTCCAGGTTAACCGGTAACCCGGCAGTCATACCGAATTTTTTAATTCCGGCTGGCAATACACTTTGTTGGTATTCTTTGCTTTGGCTGCGGAATAATCCTTCAGAAGGAACCGAAACGATGCGGCATTTGATGCCTTCTTTTTCCAGTAGTGCCTGACCTTCAACCAAAGTAGCCACTTCAGAACCGCTGGCCAACAGAATTACATCAGGTGTACCTTCAGAATCGGTAACAATGTAAGCGCCCTTAGCAGCCTGCTGTGCTTCAGCATAACGATCGCCTTTTGAAGGCAAATTCTTGATGTTCTGACGTGAAAGGATCAGCGCGGTTGGCGTATCAATATTTTCCAGAGCTAATTTCCATGCAACAGTGGCTTCTTCAGCATCAGCTGGACGAAGTACCAACGTTGAGTTTTTACCGTGGTGGTTCTTTAATTTTTCCATCAGGCGGATTTGAGCTTCCTGTTCAACTGGTTGGTGAGTTGGTCCGTCTTCTCCAACGCGGAAAGCATCGTGAGTCCAAACATATTTCACCGGCAACTGCATCAAGGCAGCCATGCGAACTGCTGGTTTCATGTAGTCGGAGAATACGAAGAATGTTCCGCAAACCGGAATGATCCCACCGTGCAGAGCCATACCGTTCATGATGCAAGCCATCGTTAATTCGCAAACACCAGCCTGAAAGAATGAACCAGAGAAATCTCCTTTGGTGAAAGCTTTGGTCTTTTTCAGGAACCCGTCGGTTTTATCGGAGTTTGAAAGGTCGGCTGATGATACAACCATATTTTCAACTTCACCTGCAAAAGCAGCCAAAACAGTGCTTGAGGCAGCGCGTGTTGCAGAACCAGCTTTCTGTACAATTTTGCTGAAGTCAAATTCAGGAGCAGATTTGCTGAAGAATTTAGCCAGTTTGGCAGCTAATTCAGGATTTGCTTTTTCCCAGACTTGCTGAGCTGCTTTTTTCTGAGCTGCAGCAGCAATCAGCTCTGCTTTTCGGGCAGCAAACATAGCCTGAACATCATCGAAAATAACGAATGGATTCTTTGGATCGCCACCCAAGTTCAGAATTGATTTGTCATAGGAAGCACCGGCTTCGCCCAAAGGCATACCATGAGTAGCGCACTGACGTTCGAAACTCGAACCGTCTTCTTTCAAAGCGCCTTTACCCATGATTGTTTTGCCAATAATCATGGTTGGTTTTTCTTTTTCTGTCTGGGCTTCTTTCAATGCAGCACGGATGGCGTCAGCATTATTACCTTCGATGGTAACTACTTTCCAACCCCATGCTTCGTATTTTTTTGCTGTGTCTTCGGCAGTAACATCTTTAGTCTCGGTTGAAAGCTGAATGTCGTTCGAATCGTAGAACATGATCAGGTTGTTCAATCCAAGGAATCCGGCAATACGACCGCCACCTTGCGAAATTTCTTCCTGAACGCCACCGTCTGAAATAAATGTGTACGTTTTATGAGCCATCACTTCGCCAAAACGCTCTACCATGAAACGTTCAGCAATAGCAGCGCCGATGGCCATTACGTGTCCTTGTCCGAGAGGACCCGATGTGTTTTCAACACCGCGTGCAGGCTCAACTTCAGGATGGCCAGGTGTTGGGCTTCCCCATTGACGAAAATTGGAGAGTTCTTCCATGGTGTAGTTTCCGGTCATCGACAGGATTGAATACAACATTGGAGACATATGCCCCGGATCGAGGAAGAACCGGTCGCGATTGATCCATGTCATATCACTTGGATCGTAATTAAGGAACTCTGAATACAATACTGTTATAAAGTCGGCACCACCCATGGCACCGCCAGGATGACCTGATTTGGCCTTTTCAACCATAGAAGCCGAAAGGATTCTCACATTGTCGGCAGCTTTTGTTACAAGATTTTTTTCCATTTTTATTATTTAGACGAGTGAATATTTTTAGTTAGTCTTGATCAAATGTCTGATTCAGAAAATGAAACCGACAACTTGTATATACAAGATAATACCCGGCAAATATAGTAATTACACTAACTTTACCGGGTATTTATGTCATAAATGGTTAAAAAAATAATATTATTTTGGAGGAAGTATCCGAACCATGATAACTCCTTCGATTGCAGAGATCATCTCCTTAATTCCGGAAGGAACTGATCCGTCGATATCAATGATGTTGTAGGCGATTTCGTCTTTGTTCCGGTTGAGCATGTTCGAAATGTTGAGTCCTTCGTGTGCAAGCAAGGCCGAAATCTGGCTCACCATTTTTGGAATATTTTTGTTGGCAACCACGATCCGTGTTCCACCATTGCGTTCCATTTCAGCAGTGGGGAAATTCACTGAGTTAACAATGTTCCCATTTTCAAGATAATCAATGATCTGATTTACTGCCATAATTGCACAATTGGTTTCCGATTCTTCAGTTGACGCGCCAAGATGAGGGATTGCAATGATATTTTTTACGTTGATCAATTCATCTTCAGGGAAATCGGTTACATATTTTCCAACTTTTCCTGATTCGATAGCTTCGAGCATGTCGGCATTATTTACCAGTCCGCCACGGGCAAAATTTAGAATTTTAACGCCGTTTTTCATCATCTTAAGTTTGTCTTTATTGATGAATCCTTTGGTTTCAGGCAACTGGGGAATGTGTATCGTAACAAAATCAGCATTTGCAAGTAACGATTCAACTCCTTCAGCTTTTTTTACGTTGCGGCTTAGTTTCCATGCGTAATTAACCGAGATATAAGGATCGTAGCCCAGAACGTTCATTCCTAAAGCCTGCGCTGCATTGGCAACTAAAACACCAATTGCGCCTAATCCAATAACAGCAAGGGTTTTACCACGGATTTCGGTTCCACCAAAATTAGATTTTCCTTTTTCAACCAAGCCTGCAACTTCAGCGCCTTTCCCTTTTAATCCTTTGGCCCACTCAATTGATCCGGCGATATCTCGCGAAGAAAGGAACATGGCAGCCAGAACGATTTCTTTTACGGCATGTGCATTAGCACCAGGAGTATTGTAAACCACGATTCCTTTTTCGGTACACTTCTCAATTGGAATGTTATTCACACCAGCGCCCGCACGTGCAATGGCAAGCAAACTGGATGGTAATTCCAAATCGTGCATAGCCTGACTGCGCACAATAATCGCATCAGGAGACGAAAATTCACTGGCAATTTCATATTGGTCAAGCGGAAATATCTTCAATCCTTCAGGATCGATTTTGTTCAAAGTCTGAATTTTATACATACGATTGAGATTTTATGAATTAACTATTTTTGGTCTTTTATATCGTAAAAGTATGACAAAGATCACAATTTTATTTAAGATTTGAAGGCGTTTGGGTGGAAAAAATGTCAAAATGAAACTAAAAACTGGCAATACGGATGTTTGCCGGCGATTCGAAAAATCGTTGAAAATAACAGTTCGTAATTGGTGCCGTATTTTGTCAGTAAAATCATTTTCTTTGACGATAAATATTTGACCAATGAATTTAGATCGTTTAACTCCACGAGTTTCGAAACATTACCTGTTGCTGGTGGCAGCTTTGGTATGGACTTTTGCTGGAGGAATGTTGTTGTATCGGGGATTCACCATTAATAATCCGTTACCATCCTATTGGGTTGTGAAATTTTCGCTGTGTATTGTTGCCGGGCTACTGTTTTTTAGACTGTTGTTTAACCGGATCTCAGCAAAGCACGTGCTTCGGATCAAAAATTTACCCATTGAACGTCCTGTGATCTTTTCATTTTTTAACCTGAAAAGTTACCTGATGATGTTTTCAATGATTACGATGGGAATAACTCTCCGAAAAGCAGGCGCTGTTTCTCCTGAATACCTTTCTTTCATGTATGTTACCATGGGAATTCCTTTGTTGCTGTCTTCCTTTAAGTTTTATTCCACTTTTTTCAATTCCTGAAATTTGCTGCTATTTTTCTTTCTGACAAGTTAAAATCAAGGGTAAACTGGTTGCGGTTAAAGGCTCGCGATTAAAATTCCCGAAAAATTGGATGGCTGAGAATCTAGCTTCTTCCAATATTTTCTGAAGTTTGCTTTGCCGTATGGCATAAAGTTTAGTCGAGTTTGTAATTTCCTGACCAGTGGTTTTAACCGTCAGTTTGGTATTGAAATCAATCAATTCAGAATCACTTTCAAATTCGTAGTTTCGTTCGAATCGAATGTCTTCGTTATCAATTAACGGAAGCGATTTGATCTGATTTTCGAGAATGTGTTGATAATTCAATATCTGAATGGCTAGTTTTCCTTCAGGCAAAAGAACTTTAAAAGCCGACTGTATGAATTTGCGAATATCATCATCATTTAACAGATGAACCAGTGTGTTTCCAAAGCAAATAACCGTGTCGAAATAGGATTCAGGAAAACGTTCGTCGATTTGCCGCATATCCATTTGTTCAAATACCGGAAACATGGCTTCTTCTGTTTTGGTTTGTTTGGTAATCTGAACCATCTGACCATCAAAATCGAAGGCCCAGGTTGGAAATCCAAAATGTGTGAGCGCAAAAGCCAAATCACCGGTGGCGCAACCAACATCCAGTACTCGTGCCCCATTGTATGGAAGCACATGTTTCAAAAAATCGATTTGCGCCGAATTAAATGGAAAGATATGTTTATAGAATGGGGCAATGCTTGTGTAAAACATAGTTCAATTGTTGAATGGTTAAACTGTTGAATAGTTAATGGGGTTTATATTCATAATTTACAACTCTACTTCGGGTATTCAATGCGAACATGATAGATGCTGACCAGTTTTTCGAGCAACGTGCTTTTCAGGATAGTAATATCGCGTAAGGTCAGATCGGCATCGATTAGCTGATCCGATTTGATTTTTTGATCTACAATGTAGTCGATCATCTCACTAAAAGCGGCTGTCGATTTTTCCTTTAAACTATGAGCC
>JBBQXI010000251.1:0-6399 GCA_038209805.1 Bacteroidales bacterium
AATTCTACTTATATATTAAAATCATGATCTGTGAGCTAGCTTATTCCTTATAATAATCAAACAATTATCAAATATACAATATTTTAGTAGGTGTAATTAGTTTAATCATTCATTTTGGCTTGGTACATAAGTAAAAAGGGATTTCAACCTTTCCCAAAGTCGAAATCCCCTATACGAACAGATATGAATGACTTAAAGTCACCCGCTCACTTGCTTTTATTTTAAACCTGCAATCTGCTCTTCCAGAACCTTAATTTTCGCTTCTGCATCGGTCTGTTTGGCGCGTTCAACGGCCACAACTGCTTCCGGAGCGCTGCTTACAAAACGTTCGTTGCTAAGCTTTTTCATTACTGAATTCAGGAAGCCTTTGGTATAATCCAATTCAGCCTGAAGTTTCTTCAGTTCTTCTTCCACATCAATGGTTCCTCCCATCGGAACAAAGAAAGTAGTCGATTTTACCAAAAATGAGGCGGCTAATTTTACTTCTTCAGTAACCAGATTCAAAGCTGAAAGATTGCCCATTTTTACCAAAACCGAATTAAATTCAGGAGCGAAACCTTTGTCGCCAACCATTATGCCCAGTTCGAGTTGATCTTTCTGTGGAATGTTGTTTTTGGTCCGAATGGTGCGCAATCCGGCAATGGCCTCTTTCACGTCTTCGAATTGTGCAATTATGGTTTCATCATAACCAGTCGATTTTGGCCATGAGCTGATGGTGATGCTATCGCCTTGCTTACGTTCTTTCAGTAATTGCCAAACTTCTTCGCTTACGAAAGGCATAAACGGATGCAGGAAGCGTAGCACTTCGTCAAAAATATCAATTAATTCTTCATCCGTTTTACCATCGATTGGCTGCTGATAGGCAGGTTTTACCATTTCGAGCAACCATCCTGAAAATTCATCGCGAACAGTGGTGTAAACGTTCATCAGCGCATCCGAAATGCGGAATTTATCGAAATGGTCATCAGTTTGCTCAACAATCTGGCTGAACTTTTCGTGGAACCAGCTAATGGCTAATTTAGAATGTTCGGGCTGCGGAATAGTTGTATCCACTTCCCAGCCATTCACCAAACGGAATGAGTTCCAAATCTTGGTCACAAAACCGGCACCCTGCTGTGGCAAACTTTCGTCGAACATCAGATCGCCACCGGCAGGTGAACAAAGCAACATTCCCACGCGAACGCCATCGGCTCCGTAAGTATCAATCAAGTCAAGCGGATCGGGTGAATTGCCCAGCGATTTCGACATCTTGCGACGCTGTTTGTCGCGAACCATTCCGGTGAAATATACATTTTTGAATGGGAACTGATCGCGATATTCGTAACCGGCAATAATCATTCTAGCCACCCAGAAGAAGATAATGTCAGGCCCAGTCACCAAATCGTTGGTTGGGTAATAATAATTGATTTCCTTATTATCCGGATTACTGATTCCATCAAAAACCGAAATTGGCCACAACCAGCTGGAAAACCAGGTATCCAATACATCTTCATCCTGATGCAGATCGGCCATGCTTAAATTTAGATTGCCCGTTTTTACAATAGCCAAAGCCAATGCTTTTTCATCACTGTCTGCAACCACAAAACCACCATCGGCAAGGTAATAAACAGGAATGCGGTGACCCCACCACAACTGACGGCTAATGCACCAATCCTTGATGTTTTCCATCCAGTGACGGTATGTATTTTTGAATTTCGGCGGATAAAATTGAATCGTATCGTTCAATACATTTTCAGTAGCCGGTTTTATCAAAGGTTCCATTTTCAGAAACCACTGAGCCGATAATTTTGGCTCAATTGGGACGTGTGTCCGCTCTGAGTATCCAACCTTATTGGTATAATCTTCAACTTTAGCCACATTTCCGGCAGCTTCCAGATCAACCATTATTTTTTCGCGAACAGCAAAACGATCTTCGCCAATAAACATTCCGGCTTTTTCGCTCAAAGTACCGTCGTCATTGAAAATATCAATACTTGGAAGATTGAATCGCAAACCGATTTCGTAATCGTTCACATCATGAGCCGGAGTAATTTTCAAACAGCCGGTACCAAACTCCATATCCACATATTCGTCTTCAATAATAGGAATGGAACGATTAATCAGCGGAACCAAAACACGTTTGCCTTTCAGGTGTGTGAAACGCGGATCATTCGGATTCACACAAACAGCGGTATCGCCCAAAATGGTTTCGGGACGGGTTGTTGCGATCGTTACAAATTCACCATCACTGCCTTCTATTTGATATTTCAGGTAATACAATTTCGATTGCATTTCGCGAAAAATCACTTCTTCGTCCGAAAGAGCTGTTTTTGCAGCCGGGTCCCAGTTTACCATGCGGACACCACGATAGATCAGTCCTTTGTCGTACAAATCGACAAAAGTTTTGATGACCGATTCGCTGCGAACCTCGTCCATAGTAAAAGCGGTGCGATCCCAGTCGCACGAAGCGCCCAGTTTTTTTAGTTGTTCAAGAATAATTCCACCATGTTTATTTGTCCATTCCCATGCATGCTCCAGAAATACTTCACGACTCAGATCGAATTTCGAAATTCCTTCGTTTTTCAGCTTGTTCACGACCCGGGCTTCAGTAGCAATTGAGGCATGGTCGGTTCCGGGAACCCAACACGCATTTTTGCCTAACATGCGGGCACGACGGGTTAAAATATCCTGAATGGTATTGTTGAGCATATGCCCCATGTGCAGCACGCCGGTGACATTTGGTGGTGGAATGACGATGGTGTATGGTTCACGTTCGTCTGGTTCGGAATGGAAAAACTTATTTTCCATCCAGTACTTGTACCATTTGTCT
Source organism: Bacteroidales bacterium (assembly GCA_038209805.1). Taxonomy (GTDB): domain Bacteria; phylum Bacteroidota; class Bacteroidia; order Bacteroidales; family Prolixibacteraceae; genus Aquipluma. Next base: position 2,810 of record JBBQXI010000251.1, read on the forward strand.
TCAACTTCGGCGGGATTGTACTTGCTGGGGATATCCATGATTTGTATTTTATTGAGTATTTCCTGATTATCTATTTAAACGAAGGTGCAAAAATAGAAAAATTACTTCGTTGACCGAATAAAACCTTCAGCGGAAAATGAAAAAAGGCCGGAATTGATTGTTCCGACCTTTTCTATGATTTGAAAAATTCCTATAAAAAGCAAAACCCAGTTTTACCTGAGTTTTCAGGATTTAAAGTACTGTTTGAACGTCTTGATATTGAAGTCCGAAGGCTTCAGCAACTCCTTCGAAAACGACTTTCCCATTAACAACATTCAACCCTTTTCTCAAAGGTTCACTGTCCATACAGGCTTTCTTCCATCCCTTATTAGCAATCTGTATGGCATATGGAAGTGTAGCGTTAGTCAAAGCCAGAGTTGATGTGCGTGGCACAGCGCCCGGCATATTGGCTACACAATAGTGAATAACGTGGTCGATTACAAAAGTTGGATGATCATGAGTTGTAGCAACAGTTGTTTCGAAACAACCGCCCTGATCAACTGCTACGTCAACCAATACAGTTCCCGGTTTCATGGTTGGAATCATGTCGCGGGTAACCAATTTTGGAGCAACTGCACCAGGAATTAAAACCGCACCAATAATCACATCAGAATTACGAACCATCTCGCGGATGTTGTATTCGTTGCTCATCAAAGTTTTTACATTGGCAGGCATAATATCATCGAGGTAACGCAGACGTTTCAGGCTAACATCAACAATAGTTACATCGGCACCTAAACCACCAGCCATTTTAGCAGCTTCGGTTCCTACAATTCCACCTCCAATAATTAACACTTTTGCAGGGGGAACTCCGGGAACGCCGCCAAGCAATACGCCGTATCCACCGTAAGTTTTTTCCAGGTATTTTGCACCTTCCTGAATCGACATACGACCAGCCACTTCCGACATAGGAACCAATAAAGGCAACGAACGATCGGGCATTTCAACTGTTTCGTAAGCCAAACAAATAGCTTTACTTCCGATCATTGCATCAGTTAACGGTTTGTTTGAAGCAAAATGGAAATAGGTAAATAAAATTTGACCTTCTTTAATCAGCTTGTATTCTGACTCAATAGGTTCTTTCACTTTGATAATCATTTCAGCAATGGCATATACTTCTTCGATTGTTGGAAGAATAGTTGCACCTGCATGAATATAATCTTCATCGCTAAATCCGCTACCCATTCCGGCAGTTGCCTGCACATAAACTGTATGACCACTTTTAACCATTTCGGCTACACCTGCTGGTGTAAGAGCAACACGATTCTCGTTGTTCTTAATTTCTTTTGGCACTCCTATAATCATCGTCGTAAATTTTATTGTTTTATGTATGATCAAAAGTAGGCTATTCAGTGTATCAAAAACATGATAAAACACAATAAAAGTTGTCAGTTTTAAGAGTTGTCATACAAATTAGAATCAAATTAAAACCAAATAGACAAATACACTGGCAATATGAAAGTTATTATGCCGTTAATATTTCGGATTAAATAAAAACCTAAAATTTTAATTTAGATTTGATAATCGTATATTTGCCGGCTTACTGTTAATTTTATATTAAAACATGCCAAATACATCGGAACGTGGTAATTTGATGCCAGACTCTCCCATCCGGAAACTGGTTCCGTTGGCCGACAAAGCCAAGGAAAAGGGGAAAAAGGTATTTCACCTAAATATTGGTCAACCTGATTTACCTACACCACAAAACGCAATCGACGCGATACGCAACATTGACCGTAAAATTTTGGAGTATTCTCCCAGTGAAGGAATCAAATCATTCCGCGAAAAGCTTGCGGCATACTATCATACATTTAATATTGATGTTACTGCCGACGATATAATCATCACTACCGGAGGGTCTGAAGCGGTAACTTTTGCTTTTTTGGCTTGCCTTGATCCTGGAGATGAAATTATCGTTCCTGAACCAGCTTATGCCAATTACACCGCTTTCGCTATTCTGGCAGGCGCTGTTATTAAATCAATTCCGTCAAAAATTGATGAAGGTTTTGCTCTCCCGCCCGTTGCTGAATTCGAAAAGCTGATTTCTCCACGAACCAAGGGAATCATGATCTGCAACCCGAATAACCCCACTGGCTATTTGTATAACCGCAGTGAAATGAATCAGATTCGTGACCTGATCAAAAAATACGATTTGTATTTATTTTCGGACGAAGTGTACCGCGAATTTTGCTACACCGGAGCTCCATATATTTCGGCATTCCATCTGAAAGGAATTGAGCAAAATGTAGTACTGATCGATTCCGTTTCGAAACGATACAGCGAATGTGGAATCCGTATTGGCGCTCTTATAACTAAAAACAAAGCCCTGAAGAAAAACGTGATGAAGTTTTGTCAGGCACGCTTAAGTCCGCCGTTGATTGGACAAATTGCAGCGGAAGCCTCGCTCGACAACAACAAAGAATACATGCACGACATCTACGACGAATATGTTGAACGTCGCAAATTTCTTGTTGACGGATTAAACCGAATCAACGGAGTCTATTCTCCGATACCAATGGGGGCTTTCTACACTGTTGCCCGTCTACCGATTGATGATTCTGACAAATTCTGTGCTTGGTTACTGAGCGACTTTGAATATGAAAATCAAACTATTTTTATGGCACCTGCAACCGGATTCTATACAACTCCGGGATATGGCAAAGACGAAGTCCGTATTGCTTACGTGCTGAAGAAAGAGGATTTGGCAACTTCATTAAAAATTCTGGAAGAAGCCCTGAAAGTTTATCCGGGAAGTAAAGTAAAGCAAACTACTGCTGTGGCTGAAGAATAAGATTTGAAAGATCTAAAATATCAAAAAGCGTTTGGAAAAAATTTCAAGCGCTTTTTTTCTATCATAAAAAGCACCTCGATAAATCAAAGTGCTTTTTTGTTTGAGCGAGAAACGAGACTCCCTGCCCGCCATTCGGCTTGTCAGGCGGGGAACTCGCGACCCCGACCTTGGCAAATTTCAAGGGATTTAATGTTGAGAATCTTGGCTCTGTTCTTCTATTTTCTTAACCCAATATTTTCGGCCTGCTCCTGTTTTGAAATACTTCTCCCTAATTCTGGCATCTTCCCGTTTTCCAACAAATTCAGAATAAACCAATTTCCACGGACGAAAACCTTTTGTGAATTGGCTGTGTCCGGCATTGTGTTGCTTCAATCGAGCCTGAGGATCAGCCGACATGCCAACGTAGAATTTATTGGCAACCTCACTTGATAGGATATAAACGAAATAAGTTTCCGAATCCATAAGCACAAAAATAATGAATCCGATTGAAAACAGAAAAGCACTCCAAAATTTTTGAAGTGCTTTATATCTGAGCGAGAAACGAGACTCGAACTCGCGACCCCGACCTTGGCAAGGTCGTGCTCTACCAACTGAGCTATTCTCGCAATAATTTATTGATCCGATTTTTTAAAAGTACCCGGAGCGGGACTTGAACCCGCACAACCAATGGTCACAAGATTTTAAGTCTTGCGTGTCTACCGATTCCACCATCCGGGCCTCCTTAAAAAGAGCGAGAAACGAGACTCGAACTCGCGACCCC
>JBBQXI010000252.1:0-6395 GCA_038209805.1 Bacteroidales bacterium
ATGGTCATTTTGCATGAACAATCGCATTTTGGTCCGTAAGCTTTCACGATTTGAGCCCACAACAAACGGGCAGCACGCAGTTTGGCTATTTCGAGGAAATAGTTGGCACTAACCGATACGTTGAATTTCATTTTTTTAGCAACTGCGTCAACTTCCAGACCGGTAGCTGAGCTTGTCGAACCGCCGGTAGCTGAGCCTGTCGAAGCTTCGGTCAAAACAGTCAGGTATTCAGCACCCAGAGCCAGTGAGTAAGCCAATTCCTGAACGATTGATGATCCGGCGTTTCCGAAGTTTTTGCCATTAACGGCCAATGTTTTGAACTTAGTCAGTTCTGAAGTTGAAGCAATCATTTTGGCTGCATTTTCAATCACATGTTCGGCGCCATTGCGGAGAACACCGGTCAGTGCAAACTTGCCAAACGGATCGTATTCAACTGATGCGCGGATAGTTTTTGGATCCCATCCTCCCTGTTTCACGAATGCTGTGAAAGCTTCTGAAGCCCTGCGCGAGCAGCAGCCCACAAAGTTTACTTCAACGGCATCGAGACTAATGTCTTTAAGCAAAGCCGACACATCAGCAACCGACAATTCTGTCGATGCTTTAAATACGAAAGCCAACGAATCGACCCCTCTCATCAGATAATTCAGGGCTTTTTTGTTGGCTTCAGCGAGGTCGTTTACCACGATGCTCTGTCGAACTAACCATTCATTGTTGTTCTTTTTGGTTCCACGAACAAAAGGGAACTCTCCGGGAAGACTATTCAGGTAATCCAATTCTGTCAGGTTTTCGGCCCGATAGAATGGCTGAACATCAATTCCTTCGTTTGTTTTCCATACCAACTTGCGGTTGAAGTCGGCTCCTTTCAGGTCAGCAGTAACTTTGTCCATCCACTGCTGGGTACTGACTGTCGGAAATTCTGAAAATAAGTTGTTATATTTTTCTGCCATAATATAATGTAACTGTTTAGAAAATCGGTGCAAAATTAGTGCTTTTATCCAACGACTCACGCTATTCCGATAAGTTTTTAATCATTAAGTAACATTAATCAGATGTAAGATATTCAACTAGTTAGATACGTAAATTTTTAGTTAATTTCCATAATGTACAAAAGAGTGATTTCTGTCATGAAATCATGCTCATTGTTGCAGGTTCACATTCTGAAAGATTTCAGGATGATCTAAATTAAAGATTAGAAACCTTGGCGAATTATCTGGAGACGGGTAAGCTAAACGAAAAAGAGATTGCAGTTGGATCGGTCACCTGAGTTGAAGTATCCAGAAGTTTATAGTTTACGGTATAAGTTCCTTCAGGCAATTTGCCAATCAGAATGGTATCGTTTTTCATCACACATGGCCATTTCATCATGCTGTTGAACTGCTTCTGAATGTCAATGGTTTTGCCGGTTCGGATTACTCCTGAAAGGACATTATAAGTGCAATCGCCAAAGACCACTAGCTTAATTGGATCGTTGCTGGTTGGATTTTCCGGAATGATTTTCATGTTATGCTTCGAAAGGTCAGCCAATTGCACCTCGCTCATCGGATCGGAGCAGGCAAGCAGGATAAAGAAAAGACCATATAAAGCAACGTGTTTCATGGTTCCTTATGTTATTGCAATTTACAGACTAGTCAACAGCCCCAAAGGTTGCTTAAAGACTTCAACCCCTTTTTATAACGAAGCTAAATGCGGATTGGTTTTAATCTTTTCAGCAGTTTTTTCAACTTCCCTGAAGACGCGCAACAAATTTCCACCCCATATTTTCTTAATTTCGGTTTCGGTGTAACCTCTTCGAAGTAATTCTTTGGTGATGTTTGGAAACTGACTCACATCTCCACAATCCATCAATCCGCCGCCGCCATCAAAATCGCTTCCAATCCCCACATAATCAACGCCAACCAGATTTTTAACATGATCAATATGATCGCACAAATCCTTTACACCAGGCATATCTTTTTGCTTCCAGGCTTTCAGCTCGTCCCACTCTTTAAACATAGCATCTTTCTCGGCCTCGCTCATTTTATCCAAATCATTCGCATACTTTTTGCGAATGACTTTTATTCGTTTATAATTAACCGTTGTGGTGTCCGGATTTTTCACATATTCGTCGAGTAAGCAAATCTGTATTACGCCACCTTTGGCAGCTAGCTTTTTAATCATTTCGTCGGTCATGTTGCGGTTATGTTGTGCTATAGCACGAACAGAACTATGCGACGCAATGATTGGAGCCTTGCTCAGTTCAATGGCATCGAAAAACGACTTGTCGGAAGCGTGCGAAACATCGACCATCATTCCCAAACGGTTCATCTCAGAAATTACCTGCTTTCCGAAATCGCTCACGCCGTTGTGTTCAGCCGGCTTTCCGTCGCTCGACGAATCGCAGATGTCGTTATGAAACGAATGACAAAGTGTAATGTAGCGAACACCTCTTTTATAAAATTCTTCAACACGCGAGATGTCCTTAGCTAAAGGAAATCCATTTTCCATACCGATATAAATGGCGCGCTTTCCTGTTTTTTCGATTTTACCCAGGTCTTCAGCTTTCAAAGCGAGCGTAGCCAAATCGCTGTCTTTCTTCAACATGGTATGAATGGAGTCAAGCATTTGGTTAGCCAGCTTGTACGTTTTATCGTAGTTTTCTTCGGTACGAGGTTTCTGAGAGGTGAAAACCGCAAAGAACATGGCATCCAGGCCGCCCTTTTTCATTCGTGGCAAATCAACCCGACTTTGAGGAGCCTTGTTTTCGTCACGAACCGAAAAACCCGGTTTGATCATCAGCATTGGTGTATCGCAATGTGTATCAACAGTCAGGCATTTTTCGTGAATGCGATGGGCTTTTTTTTCGAACTTATCTGAATTTGGGACGGTCGTAAAACTCATTAAAATTCCAGAAGTAAGGAAAAGGGCTAATGCTTTTTTGATCATTGTGTCGGTTGATTTACGTTTCAAGCTACCAAATGTAAATAAAAAGACGGAATTACGATCGCACAGTAAGGTAAACATCACCAACATTAAGAAATGATAAACACGCGAACGTTAGGAATCTTTATTCCTGCATATTTGCAATTCGATTGCAATAATGCAGGAATACACGCTGGAGTTCCCAATATATTGGCAATTTATGGTTCCTGAAAATATCTAATTCCTTCCCCATCGAAAAAACAGGGGTATTCATCGAAAAAAATTCACGATCGGTTTTATTCAGTTTATCTTCGGTTCAGAATTAAAAACTCAAAGCCATGAATTACAGAAAACTACTGATCATCTTTGGAATCTTCCTGTTTATTTCAGGATGCTCCGATTTCGCCATGATTTGTTCGCTGAACCCATTCTATCTCGAAAAAAACGTTGCACTTGCTCCTGAAATTGAAGGAAACTGGTCGGCTCACCCAATTCAATCCAAGTCTGATTCGAACAATAAAAATAGTGGGAAATGGGAAAAAGCTGATACCACTTTAGTCTGGCGGATCAACCAGTTCATTTCAGAAGAAAAAATAAAGACCAAAAAAGGAAAGGATTCCACAACCTTCAAACCACAAAACTTCTATGTAGCCAAACTTTCAGGTAATAATCCAGACTCGGCTCAATATGAGTTCAGAATGGTTCTTTTCCGGATAAACGGGATTTTGTATGGCGATTTTAGTCCGCGTGAAATTCAGGATATAAAAAGCAGCCTGATGGCTAAGGAAAACTATTTTACCGTTCATACACTGGCCCGCATTCAGTTTCAAAATAAACAGCTTTTCGTTTCGTGGCTTGGAGCCGATTACATGAAAGACATGATTGAGAAGAAGCGCGTCCGGATTAAATATCGCTATGTGCCCGATGCCGGTCGATTACTGCTCACTGCCTCGTCAGAAGATTTGACCGAAATGATTGAGCGCTATGCTGACCAAAAACGATTTATCGACTGGGAAAACCAGCCTGCCATGTTGAAGTTGAACCGAATAAACTAGTCACATTATGAAAACAATACAACTAAAAAAACAAATTAGACCCGCGTTGCATCTGATATTCTGGTTTGTTTCATTCAATTTTTGGAGCGCAATTTTAAATCCGGGAGTCGAGTCGACGGGGACAATTGATGGAATACAAGTCGGATGGGATTTTATCCTCCTCGCTAATTCAGTTTTTCTGCTTTACTGTTCACTGCCGTTTATTTGGCTGATCCGAAAAGCCCGGTTGTGGATCAAGATACCAGTCAGCATCTTATTCCTGCTTCCGTTAGGATACGTTATCCTGCAACACGTCTATCCCAATGGGGATAAAGAAGATGTAGCTGTTTTTATGGAATATTTTGTAAAAAACTTTCTGTATGTGGTTGTTTTTCACCTATCCATCATTGGAGCAGTATATTTTAACCTGAATTTTTTACTGGTTCGTTACCTCAACAAAAGCAAGTTCGTCAACTATCTGCTTGGTATCATTATTTTACTTCCGGTTGCGGCGATAGTAAATTATTCTATTTTCAACTTCGTTATCGACAAGCTGTTCCCAAGCCTTTACTACATTTCCTATTTCAAGTTTTGGGAACTGATTTTGATCTTTAAAGTGTACCTCATTGTATCTGTACTGGTATTTCTGGTGAAGCAATACGTCGATATGCTGATTGAAAAAAGAGATGCTGCCCGAAACGAACTTTCGGCACTGAAAGCCCAGATTAACCCTCACTTTCTGTTCAACAACCTGAATACAATCTATTCGATGGCATCCCAAAAAGATGAGCGAACTGCCGACGTTGTCCTGAAGCTTTCTGATTTTTTGCGGTATGTTTTGTACGATACTTCAAGCGAAACAATATCACTTGAAAAAGAAGTTGAGATTATTCGCACATACATTGAGCTACAGAAAGAAAGGATAAATTCTGAAATTACTGAGGTAATTCTTACTACTGAAGGTGATTTTAGCAATGCCGATATTTCACCTTTGTTACTACTTCCACTGGCTGAAAACTGTTTCAAACACGGAATCGGGAAAAGCACAGGTATCATCCGGATCAACATCAACTACGATGGGGGAAAGCTGATCTTTACTACCGAAAATCAGGTTGCTCGCCGCGAAAAAACCGATACTGAAAAGACTGGCGGCCTGGGCATCCCAAACGTTGAAAAGCGATTAAACCTTATTTACCCTGATCGCCATTCGCTTGAATATCAAGAGAAAGATGGCATGTTCCATCTGGAAATGAAAGTGGAACTGACGAATAACAGAGGTTAAGAAACTGTTTAAATTTAGTTTTTTTGTTACGTTAGGAACAAAAGGTCGGTAGAATTAACGAAAATATGCATGTCTTTTGTCCCATAAGGGACAAAACATAGCTCATAAATCGACATTCCTACCGACAGATTTTCCCTACGGGAAATTTTTAAACAGTCACTAAGATTTCAGATTTTTATAATACTGACAAATGGGATTCATCAGGCAAATATCGCATTTGGGATTGGTTGGCCGGCAAAGTTCCCTCCCAAGAAACGAAATGGACATTCCGGCATCGTTCCAGTATTCTTGTGAAACCAAAGTCATGATTTGCTTTTCAATCTTTTCAGGTTTTGCCGCATCTTTTTCATCGGCTATACCTAGTCGCGGAGCAACACGTAACACATGGAGATCAACGATTATGCCTTCAGCAGTATCGCCCGATTCGCGAATGATCACGTTGGCCGATTTCCTGCCAAGTCCGGGTAATTTGGTCAGACCCTCTAATGTATGCGGGATATTTTCGTCTTCGCCAACTGTTTGTGCGAGCTTCACCAACCATTTTGCTTTATTGCCCCAGTTTCTGACCGAGCCAATGTGTTGTTGAAGATCTGACTCCGTTGCATGAGAAAGCGAATTCATGGTAGGATACGCAGCAAAGATATCCGGAGCCAGTTCGTTGATGTGTTTATCAGAATCCTGAGCAGAAAGGATAACCATAACAACCAACTGATACCGGCTTTGATAATCGAGCGGATGACGCCGTTTCCCGTATTGATGAAATAAAGGTTGAAGGGCTTGTTCCCAATTTGTTTCCATAATTTGCTTGTTTTAATAGAAATCAAAATTAATCGTTCCTGTGTAAATTTTCAACTACCCAAACTATAATAACAAACGAATGATGTAAATTGTGAGTTCAATTCAGGAAAGAATCAGAAAAACCAAAATTTATGAACTGCATTATCATTGAAGACGAGCCAGCTGCCCAATCTATTCTGGAAAGCCACATTTCCAAATGCCCAGACTTACGGTATTGCGGCACGTTTGGAGATGCTTTTTCAGCACAAACGTTTCTGAACTCGAATCCTGTCGATTTGATTTTTCTGGACATCAATCTTCCTGAAATGTCGGGCGTGAGCTTTTTGCGTTCGTTGGTTCATCCGCCACTGGTCATTTTTACCACTGCTTATTCTCAGTATGCT
>JBBQXI010000253.1:0-6383 GCA_038209805.1 Bacteroidales bacterium
GGTGGATCATTCAACATCGAATCTGAATTGGGTAAAGGAACTAAAGTCACAGCCGTGTTTGGTCTGAACCACATCGATCGTCCTGTAATGGGTGATTTGGTCGGGACACTGCTACTCTTGATTTGCTCTTCCGGTGAAACAGATTATGTCTTTAAACATCAAACCCCTTCCGGAGAATTTCATTTGGATACTCGTGAATTGAAGCAAATACTTGAAAATGTGCCGCTTAATCATCCTGAAGTTCGGTCTTTCCTGAAAAAAATGCTTCAGGAGAATTTAGAACAGATTCAAATTAGTGAATGATGATAAATCTTAGATATTTATTACTTTAATGTGCTGATATTTAAAGAATAGTGATTTGAAGTTTTGTTGAACTCATTAATCCCCCAAATATGAATAAAATAAAATCTCTTGCCGACTTAAAGAAGCTGCAATCCGAAGTTCAATCGAAAATTAAATTAAGAGAAAACGGTGATAATCCTGAGAATCTGATACAGATTAAAGTTTCGATGGCTACATGCGGCATCGCTTCCGGGGCAAAAGATACTATGAATTATCTGATTGAGGAGCTCGATCATCAGGGGATTGATGCAATTGTTACTCAAACCGGATGCATGGGTTATTGCTACGCCGAGCCAACCATCGAACTTACAGTTCCTGGACAACCTCCAGTAGTTTACGGTTTTGTAAATAAAACCAAAGCTCTGGAAATCATCGAAAAGCACATCAAACTCAACGAAATGGTTGACGGAATTATTCCTGTGGCCTATTCAACAATCGACAACCAATAAACGGACAAATATGGCCGAATACACTATGCATATCCTTGTGTGCGGAGGTACTGGATGCAAGGCCTCACAAAGCGAACACATCAAAACGAATTTCTCTGTTCGCCTTAATGAATACGGATTAGCCGATGAGATTCAGGTCATTCTTACCGGATGTTTCGGTTTTTGTGAAAAAGGACCTATTGTTAAAATATTGCCCGACAATACATTCTATACTCAGGTTACTCCTGAAGACGTTGCCGAAATAGTGGATGAACATGTCATAAAAGGCCGAAAGGTAGAACGGTTACTATACAAAGATCCTGAAACTAAAGAAACGGTTGGCGATTCGAAAGGAATGGACTTTTATAAGAAGCAGATTCGTATTGCCCTTCGCAACTGCGGGTTCATCAATCCTGAAAACATTGAAGAATACATCGGTCGCGATGGTTACGCTGCATTGGGAACCTGTCTTTCTGAAAAAACTCCGGATGAGGTGATCAAAATGATCAAGGATTCGGGTCTTCGTGGGCGTGGTGGTGGAGGTTTCCCAACCGGACTGAAATGGGAATTGACCCGAAAATCGGTCAGTGACCAGAAATATGTGGTTTGCAATGCTGATGAAGGTGATCCGGGTGCTTTTATGGATCGTTCCATTTTGGAAGGCGACCCGCATTCGGTACTCGAAGCCATGGCCATTTGCGGATATTGCATTGGTGCCGACAAAGGTTTGGTGTACATCAGGGCTGAATATCCTTTGGCCATCGAACGCCTGAAAATTGCGATCAATCAGGCACGCGAATATGGTTTGCTGGGAGACGATATATTGGGAACCGGATTTAATTTCGATGTTGAAATTCGTTATGGAGCCGGTGCTTTTGTTTGCGGCGAAGAAACTGCACTGATCCATTCTATGGAGGGGAAGCGCGGCGAACCAACTGTAAAACCTCCATTCCCGGCCGAAAAAGGATACAATGGCAAACCTACCAATGTAAACAATGTGGAGACTTTTGCCAATATACCGGCCATCATAAATAAAGGAGCAGAATGGTTTGCTTCAATTGGAACTGAAAAATCGAAAGGAACCAAAGTGTTTGCTCTCGCCGGAAAAATCAACAATGTGGGTTTGATTGAAGTTCCTATGGGAATTACCCTTCGCGAAATTATTTACGATATCGGTGGCGGGATTAAAGATGGACGCGAATTCAAAGCCGTTCAAACTGGAGGTCCTTCCGGAGGTTGTTTGACCAAATCCTTTTTGGATACTCCTATTGATTACGATAATCTGGTAGCCGCAGGCTCAATGATGGGTTCAGGAGGTATGATTGTGCTTGACGATTCGGATTGCATGGTAGCCATTGCCCGGTTTTACCTTGAATTTACGCTCGACGAATCGTGCGGGAAGTGTACCCCGTGTAGGATTGGGAACAAACGCTTGCACGAAATTCTGGAAAAAATAACCGAAGGAAACGGTGAGCTTGAAGACCTGAACCGGTTGAGAATGTTGAGTAATGTAATCAAAGACACTTCGCTATGCGGACTTGGGCAAACATCCCCAAACCCGGTGCTTTCCACACTTGATAATTTCTACGACGAATATCTGGCACACGTAACTACGCATAAATGTTTGGCCGGTCAGTGTAAGGCGTTGATGCACTATTCGATCGACGCCGAGCGATGTACCGGATGTACGCTTTGTTTCAGAAACTGCCCGGTTGGTGCCATTTCCGGCGAAAAACGTTCGCCACATTACATCGACCAGTCGATTTGCATTAAATGCGGAGTATGTATCGGGAAATGTAAGTTTGATGCTGTATTAATCGCCTAAAAGTATTTTCTATGGAAATGATAAACCTTACAATAGATCATAAACCAGTAGTTGTCAGCAAAGGAACTAACATACTGAAAGCCGCTTCCAGTATCGGAATTGATATTCCGACGCTTTGCTACATGAAGCTCGACGATATGAACATTGAAAATAAACCAGGAGGTTGCCGTGTTTGCGTAGTCGAAGTTAAAGGTCGCCGGAATCTGGCACCTGCATGTTGTACCGAAGCCATCGAAGGAATGGAAATAAATACGCATTCCATAAGGGCCATCAATGCTCGTCGAACGATTGTTGAATTAATTTTATCTGATCATCCGGCCGATTGTTTGATTTGTGCCAAATCGGGCAATTGCGATTTGCAAAATATGGCACACCATCTTGGAATCCGAAAAATTCATTATCAAGGCGAACAATCTATGTATCGTGAAGATACTTCGCCCGCGATTATTCGTGAAATTAACAAATGCATCATGTGCCGCCGGTGCGAAACCATGTGTAATGAGGTACAAACTGTCGGCGTTCTTTCGGCAGTCAATCGAGGATTTCAGGCCGTTGTGGCTCCGGCATTTGAGATGAATCTCGACCATTCTACGTGTACTTATTGCGGACAGTGCGTTGCTGTATGTCCAACCGGCGCGCTTACTGAAGCTGATGAAACCGGTGCTGTGATTAGGGCTTTATCCGATCCGACAAAAACAGTTATAGTGCAGACGGCACCAGCTGTTCGTGCTGCGTTGGGCGAAGAGTTCGGAATGCCTGCCGGAACATTGGTGACTGGCAAAATGGTTGCAGCCTTGCGTCGTTTAGGATTCGATTATGTTTTCGATACCGATTTTGCAGCCGACCTCACCATTATGGAAGAAGGAACCGAATTGTTGAGCCGTTTGTCTGCATTCATGGAAGGCGACAAAAATGTGAAACTTCCAATCCTTACTTCGTGCTGCCCAGCCTGGGTAAAATTCTTTGAGCATCATTTTCCTGAATTGAAAGATATTCCATCAACAGCACGTTCACCTCAGCAAATGTTTGGCTCTATTGCCAAAACCTATTTTGCCGATAAAATTGGAGTGAAACGTGAAAATTTAGTGGTAGTTTCCATCATGCCTTGTTTGGCTAAGAAATACGAAAGCAGTCGCCCTGAGTTTTCGGTTAATGGTAATCCTGATGTCGACTTCGCTTTAAGTACGCGCGAACTGGCTCATTTGATCAATTTGGGGAACATCGATTTTAACTCGTTACCGAATGAAGAATTTGATCAGCCATTGGGTGAATCGACAGGTGCTGCTGTAATCTTTGGCACTACTGGCGGTGTAATTGAAGCTGCGGTGCGCACCGCCTACGAAATATTTACTGGTAACCCTTTGCCACGTGTTGATTTCGAAGAATTGCGCGGAATGGATGGTTTACGTAAAGCAACAATCGATTTCAACGGAACACCGATCAACATCGGGATTGCTCATGGGTTGGGCAATGCACGCAAGTTGCTCGAAGATATTCAGGCCGGAAACAGTGAATTCCATGCCATCGAAATCATGTCGTGCCCGGGAGGCTGTATCGGTGGCGGTGGTCAGCCGTATCATCATGGCGATGCAGAAGTTTTGAAAAAACGGCAGCGAGCCATTTATTCTGAAGACCGTGATAAAGCAATTCGGAAGTCGCACGAAAATCCATATATCACCAAGCTTTACGAAGAATTTTTGGGAGCCCCAATGAGCGAAAAGGCGCATCATCTGCTGCACACCAAATATTTTGACAGGAGCTAAACATTAGAAAAATGTCATTAGTCAATTGAAAATTTTTCCTAATGACGAATGACTTTTTCCTATTGAAAATGCCTTAATTACAAAACAGAATTAAACGAAGCATATGCCAGGAATCAAACTTTCAGAAAAAACTATCGGACAGATCAGAGAGGTCTGTTCGGGTTTCGGCAATCAGGGAAGTGAACTGATAAATGTATTGCATCAGGTTCAGAGTAAGTTAGGCTATTTGCCCGCTGAAGTACAGGAAGTAATTGCCAAAGAATTAAACATTTCAGTGGCAAAAGTTTACGGAGTGGTTACTTTCTACTCTTTCTTTACGATGATTCCGATGGGCGAGCACCCGATTTCCGTTTGCATGGGAACGGCTTGCTATGTGCGTGGATCAGAACAAGTTCTTGCCGAATTTAAGCGACAACTGAGTATTGAAGTGGGGCAAAGTACTGCCGATAATAAATTTTCGCTCAATTGTTTGCGTTGCGTAGGTGCTTGTGGATTGGCTCCAGTCATTATGGTTGGCGAAAAAGTATATGGCCGTGTATCGCCTCAAATGGTAAAAGGCATTATTGCCGAATACAAAGACGGTTGCGCTTCTGAAGCCAAATCAGCTTAATATTCTATTTGATAGATATAGTGAGCGGGTGACTCGAAGTCACCCGCTCACTAGGTTTTTTCATATACTTCTTACCAAAATTATTTATCTTTCACCAAACTAAAATAAACCTTCCATGAAGCGTAATTTACTTCTCACCATTCTTTTTATCGGTTTTTTGCTGCCGGCTCAGGCACAAACGATTACTTATAAAACCGAATCCAATATTTCATACCGTTCCGGAGATAATCTGGATGAATATCAGAAAGAACGGTGCAAGCTGGATGTTTATGTTCCTGAAAATGTGGATAGTCTTACCACAGTGGTTTGGTTTCATGGAGGCGGTTTAACTGCCGGCGAAAAATCAATTCCGGAACCATTAAAAAACCGCAAATTGGCCGTTGTGTCAGTGAATTACAGGTTGAGTCCAAAAGTGAAAAGTCCGTCATATATTGATGATGCTGCTGCTGCGGTGGCCTGGGTTTTCAAAAATATCAGTAAATATGGTGGCGATCCAAAGAAGATTGTGGTTTCGGGCCATTCGGCAGGCGGCTACCTGACTTGCATGATTGGGCTTGACAAACATTACCTTGCCGCTTATGGCATTGATGCCAATTCGATTCAGAAACTGGTTCCTTTCAGTGGACAAATGATCACCCATTTTGAGATCCGTAAAGAGCGCGGAATAAAAGACACTCAGCCAATTGTTGATGAATTTGCACCATTATTTCATGTTCGGGCAGATGCTCCTCCGTTGTACTTAATTACCGGCGACCGCGAACTGGAAATGTTGGGTCGCTACGAAGAAAATGCCTACATGAACAGAATGATGAAGATTGCAGGCAGTAAACAGACCTATCTATACGAATTGGATGGATTTGACCATGGAGGAATGGCTGAACCAGCATTTGATTTGTTGCTGAAGATTATCAGAAAATAAATTTCATTTTTAGAAGAACAAGTCCGGTTTTCAACGGACTTTCTTATTTTTGGGGCATGCAATATCAAACGTCATTTTCATTTAGTAGTCCGTTGGGTTTCCTGATTTTGAAATCGGAAGACCAGTCAGTTACCGAAATAACCTTTTCTGATAATGACATTCAGGAGCAATGTTCCTGTGAACTTCTTGAAAACTGCAAGGAACAATTGCAAAACTATTTTTTAGGAAAAACTACCTCTTTTGACTTGCCGCTTTCTCCTGAAGGAACTGAATTTCAGCAAAAAGTTTGGGCCGAATTGCTGAAAATTCCTTATGGAGAAACCATTACCTATATGGAGTTGGCTGTTCGGCTGGGCGACCCAAAATGTATTAGGGCAGCAGGTACAGCAAACGGTAGAAACCCGATTGCCATTGTAATTCCTTGTCACCGGGTAATTGGAGCCGGAAATAAACTCACCGGTTATGCAGGCGGAATCTGGAGAAAAAAGATATTGCT
>JBBQXI010000254.1:0-6335 GCA_038209805.1 Bacteroidales bacterium
TAAAAATCTTTTCTGTTTGAGCCGTCAGGCGAGTTTAAAAGATTTTAGCCGTCGAACGATAGTTTTTTGAGCGAAGCGGACGCAGCCTTGACTTTTTTTGATTCCTTTTTTGTGTCAAGACAAAAAAGGAATTGGGGTCAAGGGGCAAAGCCCCTCCGAATAAAATAATTAGGTAAGCAACCGGATATCCACATAAATATTACAGCCAATATTTTTATTCGTCTTTTGATCTGTCGTTTGATTTTTGCAACTTTGTGGCATGACAAAAGCGCAAACCTTAGAGGAGTTTTACCAGAATCAGTTTAATTGCATTCCGGAAAGCCTGAAAAAAGAGATCGGGCATTTCAACATATTTCACCGCGAAGAGTTTTGTTGTGCCAATAAGCCTGTTCCCTACAGCCGGAAAGATTATTACAAGATCACACTACTGAAAGGCGCCAATAAAATTCACTACGCTGATAAAACAGTGCTGAGCGAACACAATGCGCTGATGTTCTCGAACCCAATGATTCCGTACAACTGGGAACCGCTCGAAGACAACCAATCCGGAGTATTCTGCATTTTTACCGAGGAATTTTTTAGCCAGTACGGCGCCATTAAAGATTACCCGATTTACCGACCCGGTAGCAACCTGGTTTATTTGCTCGACAACAACCAGTTGTCCGAAATTGAAGCGATCTATCAGAAAATGTTCGATGAAATTGCTTCGGACTATTTATATAAATATGATGTACTCCGTGGGTTGGTTTTCAACCTGATTCACACCGCATTGAAAATGCAGTTAACCGAAGCCACCCGTCTATCGCCATCAAACGGAACGGCACGCATTGCTTCGCTGTTTGCTGAATTGCTTGAACGTCAATTCCCCATTGAATCGGTCGTGCAGCGCATGAAACTACGCACGCCCAACGATTTTGCAGCGCATCTCTCTATCCATGTCAATCACCTGAACCGCAGTCTGAAGGAGGCGACCGGAAAAACCACTTCGCAACTCATTGCCGAACGCGTTTCGCAGGAAGCCCGCGCCTTGCTAAAACAAACGAATTGGAACATTTCTGAAATTGCTTATTCGCTTGGCTTTGAAGAACTGCCTCACTTCATCAACTTTTTCAAGAAGAACTTTAATCAAACGCCCAAAATTTTCCGCAACGAAACCAATGTTTGATTTATGCAGTTTTTCGTTTGATTTTTATATCTGACGAAAACATTTCCTGATCTATTTTTGTCGTATAAATTTACTGAAGGATGAATCGGTTTCGCGAGCCAGTCAAACTTCAGTATTCCAAATTCCATTTTGACATGACAAATTCAGATCACATAATATCCAAACAACCCGTATCACGCTTTTTAATCGGACTAATGGCCGTTTCTGCCGGGATAACCGTTGCAAACATTTATTACAATCAACCTATCCTGAAAGAAATTGCAGCCGACTTAGGCTCTACCGAGTCTCAGGCAGGAATGGTTTCAATGCTTTCGCAGGTCGGTTACGGACTCGGATTGTTTTTCCTTACCCCACTGGGCGACAAAATCAACAAGAAAAAGCTAATTATCACCCTTCAGATTCTATTAATTGGAGCACTTTTGCTGGTAACTTTTACACACAACATCTTTCAACTTTGGGCACTAAGCTTGCTGATCAGTATGTTTTCCGTATCCGTTCAAGTCATTATGCCGATGGCAGCCGGAATGGACAGTAAAAACCGTGGCAAAAACGTGGGAACCATTTTTACCGGAGTTTTAATCGGTATTCTTGCAGCCCGCGTATTCAGCGGAAGCATTGCCGAATGGCTGGGCTGGCGATATGTTTACCTCATTTCGGCTGGCGCTGTTGGTTTGGCTACTGTTATGCTGCAAATTAAATTGCCCAATGTATCCACACGTTTCTCCGGAAGTTATCCGCAGTTGCTTAGCTCGGCGCTGCAACAAATCAAGCGGTTTCCGCTGCTTCGCGAAGTTTCGCTGGTTGGTATTCTTCAGTTTGGTTTGTTCTGCTCATTTTGGACCACGCTTACCTTTTATTTAAGTAGCGCCCCTTTCAATTTTCCGAGCAACATCATTGGGCTGTTCGGATTGGTGGCCATTGCCGGAGCTTTGTTGGCCCCTGTTTTCGGGAAACGAGCCGATAAAGGTGGAACCACAAAGGTCCGATTTATCGCATTAGGATTGATTGTTGTCAGTATTTTGCTGATGATTTCCATGCCAACCTCCATTCCGGCGCTGGTATTGGCTGTTTTCCTGCTCGATGTGGGCGCTCAAGCCATTCAGGTGACCAACGTAGCCATGATTTACACCCTCGACGAATCGTCGCACAGCCGAATCAATACCATTTACATGACATCGTTTTTTACTGGTGGTGCATTAGGAACACTCATCGGTATCTATTGCTGGAAATATGGCGGATGGCTTGGTGTAAATCTGCAAATGTTGATTTTTGCAGTAGCTATTTCTCTACTTTTACTGAAAGAAAAACGAAAAATGGCAGATAGTAAAAATGCTGTAATGATTGCCGAATCTTAACTCAGAAACTTTGTCAATCAGGAACTTAAATATATAAAAATGAAAATAGTAGCAATTAACGGAAGTCCAAACAAGAACGGGAATACACACCATGCGTTGAATATCATGGGCACAAAATTAAGGGAAAATGGAATCGATTTTGAGATTATTCATATCGGGAACAAGGTCATTCGGGGTTGTATTGCCTGCGGATTGTGCCGTAAAAATCAGGATGAAAAGTGCAGCATCAAGACAGATGTGGTCAACGAAGTGGTTCAGGAGATGAAAAATGCCGATGGAATTATTCTCGGAGCACCAGTTCATTACTCCGGAATACCGGGAACGATGAAAAGCTTTCTCGATCGTGCCTTCTACGTGGCCGGAAGCAACGGCAACCTGTTTCGACACAAAGTGGGTGCTGCCGTGGTAGCTGTGCGCCGTACCGGGGGTTCATCGACGCTGGATGGCTTATACCATTATTTGACTTACACGGAGATGATTTTGGCAACTTCCAACTATTGGAACGTTATTCATGGCCGCGCTGAGGGAGAAGCTTTGCAGGATGCGGAAGGCGTTCAGATTATGGAAGTATTGGGCAACAACATGGCATGGCTGCTTAAAATGCGCGAACAAACCAAAGACACCGCGCCTACTCCGCAACCGGTTCAGAAAGTAATGACGAATTTTATCAGGTAACAGAATATATTGCGGGTTACGAGTTTTTAACCTGCGACCTTACCTCGAAACAATTTTAAAACAGAAAAACATGAAGTACAATTTATTAGGAAACACAGGACTAAAAGTTTCAGAGCTTTGCCTCGGAACCATGACATTTGGCGGACGCGGTATGTGGACGGCCATTGGAACAATGCCACAAGACGAAGTAAATAACCTTGTTAAAACCTCTGTTGATGCAGGAATCAACTTTATAGATACTGCCAATATCTATAGTGAAGGGTTAAGCGAAAAAATGACCGGTCAGGCTATTCGCGACCTCGGACTCAATCGTGACGATCTGGTAATTGCCACTAAAGTTCGCGGCGCAATGGGTACCGGACCAAACAATTCAGGATTGAGCCGCAAGCACATTTTGCAACAAGCGGACGAAAGCCTGAAGCGCCTGAACATGGATTACATCGATCTTTACCAGATTCATGGGTTCGATCCGATTACTCCGCTGGAAGAAACATTGGATGCGCTCGATTCGCTCGTAAGAAGCGGAAAAGTGCGCCACATTGGCTGCTCTAATTTAGCCGCATGGCACATCATGAAAGCGTTGGGAATTTCGGCACAGCAACACCTCGCCAAATTCGTTTCACTTCAGGCTTATTACACCATTGCCGGTCGCGATCTGGAACGCGAATTGGTTCCGATGTTGCTCGACCAAAAAATCGGGTTAATGGTTTGGAGTCCTCTGGCCGGCGGCTTCCTGAGTGGAAAGTACAGCCGCAATGCTTCGACAGAAGAAGGTCGCCGTGTGAATTTCGATTTTCCACCAATAAATAAAGATAAAGCTTTCGATATTATTGATGTGATGCAGGAAATCGCTTCAGCAAAAGGCGTGACCGTGGCACAAATTGCATTGGCGTGGTTGCTTCATCAACCGGTAGTTACAACGGTTATTATTGGGGCAAAAAAGCAAGAACAGTTGCTCGACAACCTGAAAGCTACCGAAATAAAATTAACTGCTGAAGAATTAGTTAAACTCGATACAGTTAGCAAACTCGCTCCCGAATATCCGGGCTGGATGATTGATCGGCAAGGCGCTGATCGCAAAAAGTAACTAAACAAATTTCAGATCTAACAGGTTTTAAAAACCTGTTAGATCACATAAACAAAACTAAATCATGAAATACTGCAAATTAGGAAATACCGACATTCAGCTTTCGGCAATCGGTCTGGGCTGTATGGGAATGAGCCACGCTTATGGCGAAAAGAACGATCCTGAATCGATTGAAACGCTAAACAAAGCGCTTGATTTAGGCATCAATTTTTGGGACACTGCCGATGTTTACGGAAACGGAACCAACGAAGAATTAATTTCACAGGTTTTGGTGCCTAACCGCAATAAAATTTTCATTGCCACCAAATTTGGATTCCAAACCACCGCTGATTTCAAGATGGTTTTCGATGGTTCGCCAGCCTATATGCGCAAAGCCATCGAAGCCAGTCTGCGCCGCCTGAAAATTGAAACCATCGATTTGTACTACGCGCACCGCATCGACCCGAATGTTCCGGTGGAAGAAATGGTTGGTGCCATGAGTGAACTGGTAAAAGAAGGGAAAGTTCGCTATTTGGGTCTTTCAGAAGCATCAGCCGAATCGATAAGAAAAGCTCATGCTGTTCATCCAATTTCAGCCTTGCAAAGCGAATATTCGTTGCTTACCCGCGATGTAGAAACAGAAATTATTCCGTTATGCCAGGAACTGGGAATTACATTTGTTCCATTTAGCCCGCTTTCGAGAGGATTGGTTACCAATACTGTCGATCAAAAATCGTTGGGTGATACTGATTTTCGCAAAGCACTCCCTCGATTTGCAGATAAATATTGGGAGAACAACACCAAGCTGGCTGCGGCCTTTGCTGAATTAGCTTCTGGGAAAACCTGTTCGCCAGCACAGTTGGCATTGGCATGGGTTCTGGCGCAAGGCGAAAACATCATTCCTATTCCGGGAACCAAGCGCCGCAAATACCTGATTGATAATGCCGGTGCTGTCGATGTCGATCTATCAACAAAAGACCTTCAGGACATTGAGAACTTATTGACAAAGTACCCGAACACGGGTCCTCGATATCCGGAAAGCATGGCTCAAATGGTGAATAAGTAAGTTCCAAATCTATTGAGGGATTCACTCCATTTAGTGAGGGTTTCACTTCAAGTGAAGCCCTCACTAACAAGGCATTCTACTTCTTCCCCTTCAAGATTTCCTGATATTTAAACATCTCGTCGCGAAGACGGGCGGCTTCGTAGAAATCGAGTTCTTTGGCAGCGCCTTCCATTTCCTTTTTGATTTTGGCAATCGCTTTCTCAAGTGCCGGAACACTCATGTACTGAACAACAGGATCGGCAGCTAAATTAGATGGTTCGTCGCCACTGTATCCTTTCACTTTTACTTTCATTCCAATACTTGAATAGCCTGCAATCTCACGACTTGCCTTGACGATTTGTGTTGGCGTAATGTCGTTTTCGATGTTGTATTTCATCTGCTTCTCGCGCCGGTAATTGGTCGAATCGATGGTTCGCTGCATTGAGTTGGTAATTTTATCGGCATACATAATTACCATTCCATTGAGGTTACGTGCAGCGCGTCCTGCTGTTTGAGTCAGTGAACGCTCCGAACGCAGGAATCCTTCCTTATCTGCGTCCAGAATGGCTACCAGCGAAACTTCAGGCAAATCCAATCCTTCCCGCAACAGATTGATTCCGACTAAAACATCAAATTCGCCTTTCCGGAGATCTTCCAAAATCTGAATGCGGTCGAGTGTGTCAACATCAGAGTGAATATACCGTGTTTTCACGCCCATGTTGGCCAGATAACTGCTCAATTCTTCAGCCATTCGTTTGGTCAGCGTGGTTACCAAAACACGTTCATTGCGTTCGATACGCAAATGAATTTCGTGCATCAGATTATCGATCTGATTGATGCTTGGTCGGACATCAATAATCGGGTCGAGCAACCCAGTTGGACGAATAACCTGCTCCACCACAAGTCCCTCCGATTTTGCCAGTTCGTAATCAGCTGGTGTTGCACTCACGAAAACGGTTTGATCAACCACCGTTTCAAATTCATCGAAAGTCAGCGGACGGTTATCAATTGCCGCCGGAAGCCGCCAGC
>JBBQXI010000255.1:0-6330 GCA_038209805.1 Bacteroidales bacterium
TATCATTGCCGGTCATGAGATGACCCAGACTCCACCTCACCTTCGACCGGTCAATACAGTTTTTCAACGATATGCACTGTTCCCTCACCTGAATTTTTTCGAAAATATTGCTTTTGGACTTCAGCTGAAAAAACTCCCGAAAGACGAAATCAAAAAGCGTGTGAAACAGGTGCTTAAAATAGTGACTATGACTGACTATGAGGAGCGTGATGTGGATTCGCTTTCAGGAGGACAGCAGCAACGTGTGGCTATTGCGCGTGCGATTGTTAACAAACCTGAAGTTTTATTGCTCGACGAACCATTGGCTGCACTCGACCTGAAAATGCGCAAGGATATGCAGATGGAAATTAAAGCGATGCACAAAAAATTAGGAATCAGCTTTTTGTATGTGACTCACGATCAGGAAGAAGCCCTGACTTTGAGCGACCGCATTGTGGTGATGAGCGAAGGGAAAATTCAGCAGATTGGCTCACCCATTGAAATATACAACGAACCAATCAACGCTTTTGTGGCCGATTTTATTGGCGAAAGTAACATCCTGAACGGTGTGATGATCGAGGATGAACGGGTTGAATTTGCAGGCCATCAGTTTGATTGTGTTGACAAGGGTTTTGCGCCAAACGAACCGGTCGACGTGGTAGTTCGACCCGAGGATATCTACATTTTCGAGTTATCGGATGCTGCACAATTCACGGGGAAAGTCACATCCAGTATTTTCAAGGGGGTTCACTATGAAATGATGGTTACCACACCCGAAGGTTTCGAATTTCTGATTCAGGATTACCATTGTTTCGAGGTGGGAAAAACAGTTGGTATGCTGGTAAAACCGTTCGACATTCAGGTGATGAAAAAAGAAAGGCTCTGCAACACTTTTGAAGGTACAATAGTTGACAAAACGCATGTTCGCTTTCTTGGCACTACATTCGAATGTGCCAATACACCTTTAGCCAATGGAACTGAAGTGAATGTGAAAGTCGAGTTCAGAAATGTAATCCTTCAGGACAATCAGGAAGATGGTATGCTTAGCGGCGTGGTGAGTTTTATTTTGTACAAAGGAAATCACTATCACCTGACCATTTCGACGGGCAGCAACGAACAGATTTTCCTGGATACCCAAGATGTTTGGGACGACGGCGATCAAGTAGGGATAAGCATTTCGCCCAGAAGTATTCAAATCGAACCTATCTAAAACCACCGAATCGTGCAGCGAAAAGTTTTGTCATTTTTGGGGCGAAGAAGGAACTGGACCATACCTTATGTGTTTTTTCTTGCTTTTTTTGTGCTGATTCCCTTGGCACTTATCGTGTTTTATGCCTTCACCAATACCGACGGTGCATTTACATTCGCCAATATTCAGAAGTTTTGGGTACATCCGGAAGCCATGCAAACATTCCTTTATTCGGTTGTTGTGGCACTGATTACTACTGTTATTTGTATTCTTATCGGTTATCCCGCAGCTTATATCCTGAGCAAAATGGAGCCACGAAAAGCCAAACTGTTGGTCATTCTCTTTATTCTTCCGATGTGGATTAATTTCCTGATCAGGACTTTGGCAACAGTGGCTTTGTTCGATTTTTTCAAGATTCCACTGGGCGAAGGCGCTCTCATCTTTGGAATGGTGTATAATTTCCTGCCTTTTATGATCTACCCGATCTACAACATATTGCAAAAAACCGATCAAAATTTGATTGAGGCCGCGCAAGATCTTGGCGCTAATCCGCGACAGGTATTTATTAAAACCATTTTCCCATTGTCGATTCCCGGAATTACCAGCGGTGTGATCATGGTTTTCATGCCGGTTATTTCTACTTTCGCCATTGCCGAACTGCTTACCATCAACAACATCAAACTGTTCGGAACCACCCTTCAGGAAAACATTTACAACGGAACATGGAACTACGGCGCCGCGCTATCGTTGGTCATGCTGTTTTTTATCGGAATTACCATGCTGTTTAATGGCGAAGGAAATTCGAAAGCTGCAGAGGAGGGCAACCTGATATGATTAAGCGAATACTTTCCTCTTCGTATCTGGGCATTTTGCTGGTGATGCTTTATGCGCCCATCCTCATTATCATTATCTTCTCGTTTACCGAAGCCAAAGTGCTGGGCAACTGGACCGGTTTCTCGTTGAAACTATACTCTTCAATTTTTCACGGAGGAATACATCACTCGCTCACCAGTGCGTTGTGGAATACACTTATCATCGGGTTGATTGCCGCAGCTGCGTCAACGGTATTGGGAACGATGGCTGCTATTGGTATTTACAACCTGATGCCCCGCGCTCAAAAAGCTATTCAAATGGTTAACACCATTCCGATTTTGAATCCCGATATTATAACCGCGATCTCTTTGTTCCTGCTTTTCATTAGCCTGGGTATTTCGCAAGGCTATACCACCGTTATTCTGGCACACATAACGTTCTGCACGCCCTATGTGGTTCTGAGCGTTTTGCCCCGCTTGCGCCGCATGAACCCGAACCTTTACGAAGCAGCGCTCGATTTGGGAGCCACGCCCTTTCTCGCAGTATGGCGAATTTTACTTCCGGAGCTTAAACCGGGAATGATCAGCGGTTTTATTCTGGCATTCACACTTTCAATCGACGACTTTGTGGTTACCTTGTTTACCATCGGGAACGAAGGACTGGAAACGCTTTCGACCTATATTTATGCCGACGCCCGAAGAGGTGGACTGACTCCTGAACTTCGGCCACTTTCGGCCATTATTTTCATTGCCGTTCTGTTACTGTTGCTGATTATTAACCAGCGTGCAGCAAAAAAGAAACTGTAACTCTAACCCTTAAAATGATATCAATGAAAAAAATCATCCAATCCAAATTCATGAGCAAACTGATTGTTCTTTTGCTCTTTGCAACTGCTTCAACCACCTTTAATGCCTGTAAGCAAAGTGACGATTCGCGTAAAAAGATTCTAAAAATATACAACTGGGCCGATTATATCGACGAAGATCTACTCACCGAATTTCCGAAGTGGTATAAAGAGCAAACCGGAGAAGATGTGAAAATCGTCTATCAGGTTTTTGATATGCCTGAAGTAATGTACACCAAAATAGCGATGGGAAAGGAAGATTTCGACCTGACTTGCCCCACCCAGTACGTGATTGAGAAAATGCTCAAAAACGACTTACTAATACCGATCGATCGCAACTTTGGAACAACAGGCAGCTTCATCGGTAATGTTTCACCTTTTTTACGCGACCGGATGGATGCCTTTAGCGTTCCGGGTAAAAAAGCCGAAGATTACATGGTTCCATACATGTGGGGAACGTCAGGAATTTTATACAATACCGAAAAAGTATCCAAAGACGAAGTTCAGTCGTGGGCTTGTTTATGGGATACCAAAAACAAAGGCAAAATCCTGATGAAAGATCATTATTGGGACGTTTACAACATGGCAGCTACTTATGGTTTTTATCCCGACATTGTTTCGGGCAAACGCACTCGCTACGATGTTTCGAACGACCACACCGACGCGGACATTGCCATGGTTGAGAAACAGTTAAAAGAGCTGAAACCAAATCTGGCCGGATGGGAAGCTGATTTTGGCAAGGAAATGATGACCAAGGGCGAGGTATGGATGAATTATGCCTGGAGTGGTGACGCTGTTTGGGCTATCGACGAAGCGTCGAAAGTTGGTGTTAATCTCGATTACTCCGTCCCCAAAGAAGGTAGCAACATCTGGTTCGATGGATGGGTCATTCCCAAATACGCACGCAATGTAAAAGCCGCAAGTTATTTTCTCGACTACCTGTGTC
This sequence comes from Bacteroidales bacterium, assembly GCA_038209805.1. Classification (GTDB taxonomy): domain Bacteria; phylum Bacteroidota; class Bacteroidia; order Bacteroidales; family Prolixibacteraceae; genus Aquipluma. The sequence continues at coordinate 3,772 of JBBQXI010000255.1, forward strand.
TGGCAAAAATTGCTTTGCGCAACATGGACGTAAGCGGTTATTGCAGTGCAGTAGCAACTCCTGAAATCATTGAGTCGCAGTCGGATTCGACACTTACAGAAACCGTTAACCTGAATTACTTTTTCGGTCCGGGCAATGACAAGTTGTACATCAACCCCATTCAATATCCTGACAGCTCAGTGGTTGACCGCTGTGTTTTGCTGCATGACTTTCTCGACAAAAACGATCAGGTACTCGAGATGTGGAGTCGCGTAAAAGGTAATAATGTAAATTAAAGCTTCAGCAAATATTCTATAGATAAGTCAGGGTTTCACTCAAAGTGAAGCCCTGACTTTTTTGGTAACATTAAGTGACTACTACTGTTATAAGAAAAACTCAGAACCTCCGAAATCATACATTTAGGTAATACGGCAGGTTTTTAGCTACAAAAATGTAGATATATCGAAATAGCTAAAACTCATTATCAGTGACTTGATCAAATGGCAAAGTTTTTGAATTTAACTGCATCAAATTAAAAATCAAAAACTATGGATGCGAAAGAAATAAGTGAACTCGAAATTTTAGTCAACAAACTAAAATTTAAAGCCAGCCAAAAAGCAAGCGACCTGCACGATTTAATTGAAGACAGGCTATTATCCGATTTTGAAGACATCCCTTCATTTGCTGAATTGGCTTACCTGTCGTGCAAAGAATGGAACGCTAAGAATAAAGAGCTTCTGTCCGCAAAGCAGAATCAGGTGAAAATCTGAAAAAGAATTGCTTATTAACAGCAGATCAGGAATTCAAATGACATTCGACGATTTTTCAGGTCAGATGACAAATCTTTTTGGCATCATAACTGTTATAGTTCCCATGAAACCCAATTAAATGTCGGACATGGATTCATTTGACAACGAAGGGAATATGAAGTTCATTTTGGCGGAAATCCAAAAAACTGACACGTTTTACAACTCGTTCCAGAAAGAGTTTTCAGATTTACTACTGAAAATTATTCAGGAGTTTTATCCGAATACCACGATCGGCGACGAAATGGAAAATCTGTTGCTGGCCTATTCGGTAGCGATTTTAAATTCAACGGAGTCGGTAATAGATAAAGATCATAGTTATCCTTTTTACCGGTTAGAAGAAGAGCTTGAATCGATGAATCGGATTACATTAAAATTATTTCAAGAAGAAAAGTATAACGATTTTGGAGAGGCCGTCCATTTAAAAGCGAAAAAATTAATGGTTAAACACTTTGCCGCTATCTACGACTTATCGTCCAATGGATTCCGTTTGCTGGAGAAAAATGCGAGGTTATACAACTGGGAATTTGTTTCAAATTTTCAAGCGATCTCTTTATCCGGATGCTCATTGCATGAGCAATAAAGAAAGAGAAACATTTAGTCTCAGAGTTTTTTTTGAGTTTGATATAGCCATATACATTTGTAAAAAATTCAGGGCTTCACTTGGAGTGAAACCCTGAATTAAGACAGCTAAAAACGCCGAAATCTTATTTCATTCCAAACTCGATAAGTTCGCCTAACTTCAGGTATTTGGCATATAAAACCTGATATTTGGCTGCGTTTTTGGCATCGGGAGTATAAGTCTTTTCGAAACCACCACCCATTTTCTTCTGCGCTTCAGAAATGTTCGGATAAACTCCTGCAACAACGGCTGCAGCCATAGCTGTACCCAATGCACAGGCTTGTTCCGAACGAGCCACTTTAATTGGCATATTCAGCACATCGCAAACAATCTGCATCACAAAAGGCGACTTTTTAGCCACACCACCCAAAGCTATTACTCCGTCGATACGAACACCTTCGCGAACAAAACGATCGACAATTGCTTTCGAGCCAAAGGCTGTTGCTTCAACTAAAGCACGGAAGATACGCGGTGCATCCGAACCGAGATTCAGGCCTGAAATTACGCCTTTCAGGTTCTGATTGGCATCCGGTGTGCGACGGCCATTCATCCAGTCTAAGGCTACAATGCTGCTTTCTTCAATCGGAATAAGTTCAGCAGCCCGGGTCAGTTCAGGAATAATTTTTGATGAAATTTCATTGATCATCTTCACTTTGGTTTCTTCATCAATCAGGGTACTGCTGGCAATAATCTGTTCGGTTGGCCAAGCCAATACGCTCTTAAACCAGGCATAAATGTCGCCAAAAGCCGACTGTCCGGCTTCCATTCCCAACATTCCTGGAATGATGGAGCCGTCAACCTGTCCGCAAATACCAGCGATGAGTTTGTCGCCGACTTCACCCATTGGCGCAATTAACATGTCGCAGGTTGAAGTCCCCATCACCTTACTTAGGTAATAAGGTTCAATTTCGGCACCTACAGCTCCAAGGTGAGCATCAAAAGCCCCTACCCCAATCTTTACATTGGTTGGCAATCCTAATTTAGCAGCCCATTCCGGAGTGATTGTTCCGGCAGAAACATCGCAAGTGAACGTTTCCTTGAACAAACGATCTTTCAATCCACTCAATAGCGGATCAAGTTTTACCAGGTATTCTTCTGTAGGTAAACCGCCAAAAGCTCCGTGCCACATGGCTTTATGACCAGCCGCAAAAC
>JBBQXI010000256.1:0-6324 GCA_038209805.1 Bacteroidales bacterium
GGCTAAGGTCTTTGCTTTTTGCTTCATAAATGGCGATTGCACAATTCCCCAGTCGGGGTCATCCAGTTGCGACGAAACCTGAATTGTAGTTTCTCCGTCTGCTGATTTTTCATAAGTTCCTCCTGCCAGTAAACTTACACCTCTTGGGATCGAAAACGAGCACATAATGGTGTCCGAAAGGTTATCCCAAATCCAAAAGCCTGTTTCGCTGTGCGACATTTCGTCAGTTTCCTTTTCATAAACAGTTTGAAGGTATCTAACGGCTCTTAGTTCCTGCTCCTCGGCATTACTGATTTCCATATCAATCGCCTCAACTACCAGTGTTTCGTAGTATGGGTTGTTTTCATCTTCTTCGGGTTTAGGAGCTAAGTCAGTTCCTTTATCACCTTGCCATGTGCCAATTAACCCGATTAGTGGATTTGTTTTTACTTGGTTACTCATATTTCCTGAATTTTGATTTGTACCTGAATTCCTCATTTCTGAGGTCTTTATTTATTCGATGTTTTGAGTGATATGATCATTCAAATACAAAACTAGCAGATTCGAAATTTTTTCAGGAATAAAACAGAAAAATGTTTAACCTGATCGAATAATTGATGGGATCTATTTCAGACCAGCGCCTAAAATTTTTTCAGTACCCATCAAAATAGAGGGGTTGAATTCAGGGTTCATCCATTTTAGCAACTGTTCCATGTCTTTCTGAAGTAATACGACACATCCTGAAGACGAATTTATTGATTGTCCTTCGCTTAGATGCAGAAAAATGGCGCTGCCGTTGCCTTTTACAACCGGATGCGTATTGTATTCAATCACCATGCAATACCGGTAATCATTTCCATTCAGCAGAAGTTTTTCGTACGATTTGGCACTGGTAGTTCCCCTGATGTAGCAGTTGTAATCAGGCGAATTAGGGTCGTCAATCCATTTATCTTCCGGAGTGGTTTGTATAAATGGCATTTTTGTATCAACCTCTTTTTCGTAGCAAAACAATTGCCCCATAGAGAAAAAGCCGGTTGGCGATTGATTGTCGCCTTCTCGTTTCGCATTGGGCGCTGCAAATCCTTTTCGCCCTATTCCTGCCGGTATAGGTGCAGAAATTACATGCCACTGTTTGCCTTTTTTCTCCATCGCCACCAATGTTGCCAAATTGCTCTCAGCCGTTTCATTAAAAACAACAAGTAACTGATTGACGCTACCCAATAGGCCTGCATTTTGTTGCACGATACGAAATGCTTTCTTCTTAGTGTTTTCGAGACCTTCCCCGCTTGCCGAAACATTGAATATGCAAGCCACAAAACTTTGAAAAAGGAGGAAGTATATAATTGATTTGATCATGTTGCTGTATAATTGGTTTTCTTACCGATCAAATATATGTATTTCGTTGGCTATCAAAATCTATTTCATAAAACATTTAAAATTTTGGTAATGATTGATCCAGAGCTAACAGGCTATCATATTTAATGATTTGTGTTTTTTGCATATTTCAGATATTCTGAATTGTGTTACTTTTAACCCGTGTCCCGAAGCAATTTTGCTTTGATGTGTCGCATAAACACTTATCTTTACCTGTCTAAATCTATTAATCACAAATCACAACTGTATGAAGAAATTAATCGGTTCATTGGTTATTGCCGGAATAATTGTTTCGTGTTCGGCTCCCAAAAAAGAGTTTACTCCTATTTATTCGAAAGCTGATTTTGAAAAGGAAGTAAATGGCAAAAAGACCACTTTGTTTACGTTGAAAAATGAAGGCGGAATTATCGTAACCCTTACCAATTACGGTGCGAAAATTGTTTCAGTATTTACTCCCGATAAGAATGGGGCAATGGAGGACGTTGTTCTGGGTTATAAATCCATTGACGAATATGTTGCCGGAGATGCCGGACAGGGCGCAGTTGTTGGACCATACGCCAACCGTATTGCAAATGGTCAGTTCGAAATCGATGGTCAGGTTTATCAGTTACCGGTAAACAACCACAAAGCCTGTTTACATTCAGGTACTGAAAGTTTTTATCGTCAGGTATACGATGCCAAGGAAGTTCAGACTGCTGATGGTCCTGCTGTTGAAATGACCTTGCAGAGCCCGGATGGACAGTGGGGTTTTCCTGGGAATAAAAATGTAAAAGTGACTTACACTTTGACCAAAGACAATGGTTTGAAGATTGATTACGAAGCTACTACCGATAAATCTTGTTTTTTCAATTTAACGAACCACGTTTATTTTAACCTGAAAGGTGAAGGAATGGGCGATATTCTGGATCATGTATTGGTTGTTGATGCTAACTCATCGACAGCCGTTGGTGATTCTACTTTAATTCCAACAGGCGAAATTGTTGATATCCGGGGAACAGCCATGGATTTCACCACTCCTCATACTGTTGGCGAACGCATCAACGATCCGATGCCTCAATTGAAAATGGGTGGAGGTTACGACCATAACTACATCCTGAATAAAGATCAGAATGGCCACGAAATGACTTTCTGTGCCAGCATTCTGGAACCTGTTTCTGGCCGCTTTTTGGAATGTTTCACTACCGAACCTGCCGTTCAGCTTTATACCGGAAATTTTTTGACCGGAAATATCATTGGAAAACGTGGAAATGCGTACAATTATCGCAACGGAATGTGTCTGGAGACTCAGCATTATCCAGATTCCCCACATCATGCCAATTTTCCGAATACCTTGTTAAAACCAGGTGAAACGTTGAAATCGACTACGATTTACAAGTTTTCAGTGAAGAAATAAGGAAAGAGTCATTGGTCATTTGGAAAGTTGCTTTAAGTCAATTCTCCAATGACTAATGACCGTTTCCAAAGTAGAATCCCGGTTGCCTCAACAACCGGGATTCTTTGTTTTTAAACCTTTGGGTTGGAGGTTAGTCTATGGTTTTGAAAAGCGATTCAGTTTATACGGTATTTTTATCTTTTATTTTAGCGCTTTTCAGAATAAGATGATTCATTTATTTAAATTTAGGTTTTTAAAGCATCTGATTAGTTTTTGTTGTTCCTCCTGAAAATAATTTAAAACTCAAACTATGACTCACCATGACATTTCCTCCAATTCTGAAGCTTCAATTTTTATTCAGTCACATTCAGCGCCATTGAGAATCTGGCACTGGCTTACCTTTTTGTTTATAATGGGTTCAATTGTTACTGTGCTGTTTAATTCAACTTTGCTGTCGCCCCGCGATAATGTCAAATTGGTTCAGGAGCAACTTTCAAAGAAAGGAGTCACAGTTACGGAAGAGCAAGCTTTTGCTGTTTCGCACGAGTATGAAGATAAAATGTGGGATGTACATAAACTGATCGGTTACGGATTGGCTTTTTTGTTTATGGCTCGAATTGTAATTGAATTTACGCAACCTGAAGAAGAAAAATTAAGCAACAAACTGCGTAAAGTGTCCGCAATGATCAAACAGAATGATATAAATGTGGCGGAATACAAGCATTACTATAGGGTGCGACGTAGTTATATGGCTTTTTTCCTATTGCTTTTCTGTATGGTTCTTACCGGACTGGGCATGGCTTTTGGCCGTGATCTGGGTTTGCCTCGCGAAGTATTCCGTAGCTTGAAAAACATTCACGCTTTCATTCAATATTTGATGTATGCGTTTATTGTCATTCATTTAGCCGGTGTAATTATTGCCGAGAATGGTAAAATAAAAGGCATTGTTTCAGGAATGATTAATGGAAATCGCTCCTGATACACGTTAAATCTGGGCGTTCCAAATCCAAATCATAAAACATTGTTTAAAAATCGCTTTATGCAAATTCGGACTTCATTTCTGTTATTTGGTATTTTTCTTTCAATATCTGTATGGGCTCAAAACCCAAACACAGATACTATTCAGCGGAAATGGTTGGATGTTCCTTATGCAAAAGCATCCCGGGCTCAAAAGTTGGATATCTATTTGCCAAATGATGGAAACGGACCTTTCCCGGTCATCATTTCGATACACGGTGGTGCCTTTAAGGGAGGTGATAAAGCAGACAATCAGCTTAATCCCATGTTGGAAGGCTTGAAGAGAGGATATGCTGTTGTTTCAGTCAACTACCGGTTAAGTCCGGAAGCCATATTCCCGGCCCAGATCTATGATGTTAAAGCTGCTGTTCGTTGGATTAAAGCAAATGCCAGACATTATAAACTAAATCAGGATAAAATTGCAGCATGGGGTGGTTCGGCAGGTGGTCATCTTTCTGCTTTGCTCGGAACTTCGGGTGGAGTATTGGAGTTGGAAGATTTAACTATGGGAAATCCGGGAAAAACAAGCCGCATTCAGGCGGTTGTCGATTGGTTTGGCCCAACTGATTTTCTGAAAATGGATGAACAACTGAAGGAGAGTAAGGTGAAAAATCCTCAGGTACATTCAATCCCTGCTTCACCTGAGTCAGAATTGATTGGAAAGAATCTTGCGGATGCTCCGGATCTCGTTCGAAAAGTTAATCCAGAAACCTATATCACAGTTTACGATCCTCCATTTTTTATTCAACATGGAGCGATTGATCACCTTGTTCCATATCAGCAGTCTGCAAATTTGGCTTCAAAACTTGAATCCATTATCGGGATAGAAAAAGTTATCTTCGAATTGCTTGATGACAATGATCATGGCGGACCCGGTTTTACTACCGAGGAGAACATTAATAAGGTGTTCGTATTTCTGGATAAATATCTGAAGAATTAAGAAGTTCCAAACGACTAATTTCTGAATTCCGGTTGCATCTAAAGTTGATATTTATTTGGAAATCAGTTGTCAATGAATATCTCATGAAGTAATTACCATTAGTGTTGTGTTAAGGAGCTTCTGATGGAGCGTCATGCCGAACTTGTTTCGGCATCTCTAATTCATATGAGACCCTGAAACAAGTTCAGGGTGACTGGCTTTTGACAACATCAAATTAACAAAACAAGTTTAGGCAAGAATATAATCAATCCGCAAATTAAGGCTGCTATCGCGCAAACCAGAACAGCACCGGCCGAAATATCTTTGGCAATCCGCGCGGTTTCGTGATACTCCGGGAATAAATGATCAACGAGTTTTTCGATTACTGTATTGAAAGCTTCGGCGGCCCAAACAAGCGCAATAGCAATTGAAATAATGCACCATTCGGCATTCGTTATCCGAAGTGTGAACCCAGCCAATACAGCAAAGATTGTTGCCGTTAAATGAATCAGGGCATTGGGCTCCGATTTAACTAACTCGTACAAGCCGGTAAATGCAAACCCAAAACTTTTTATGCGTTTTTTGAAGCCATTTTTTTCGCTATTCATGTTTTCTTGTATGCGATTTATTTATCCATTTATTCAATTTGTAGGTGATGTATGCACTGCCGGCTCCTGTAATCATTCCACCCAAAACATCGCCCGGATAATGCACTCCAAGCTGCATTCGAGAGTAACCAACAGTTCCGGCCCAAATATACGATGGAACAATGACATACCATTTCGGAAAGGCTAAACTTAACGATGTTGCTGTTGCAAAAGCGCTTGAAGTATGGCCGGAAGGAAATGAAGGACTCTTTTCATTTACCTTATTCCTGATGTCGTCCGGATAAGTTAAAAATGGGCGGTCGCGGTTGATTGTGTATTTTAATGAATAGGTTGCCCCAAGGTTAATTGCATTGGCCACAACGATTTGACATGCACTATTTATCCATTTTTCGTCGTGCTTGATAATGCCCACAATTCCAACGGTAATGGGGATTCCAAGCACCATCCCGTTATTCGAATTGGAAACGAACTTCATGAACTTGTCACTTTTTAAATCATGCGGAGAATATACGGATCGCAAGATTCTGATGTCGATATTCTGTGCAAATACCGAGGTCGAAATAAGTAAAAATAATAAGGTCAGAATTCTGTTTCTCATTTTCCGTAATTTAATAGCAGACTTTGGCAGTAAATCAGGCTCAAAATTAGCATAATTTTTAATCGCTGTTGAAGTCCAAAATTACAAGATTTACCTTAATTTACTGATTATTGGATTGAATGCTTTTGAGAATACCATCACCCGATCGCCGATTTTTAGGTTTTCCAGGTCACTTTCAAAGGCTATGACTTTAATGATCTGGTTATTTCCGGAGATAACCGTCACAATGTTAATGGTATCCTGCTTTTCAATACGAGCTATTTGCCCGGTAATTTGCACTTTTCCACTGATGCTGCTGTCCGAAAAAACTTCTTCTGGATTTCCGGAGCGGGTAATCGAGCCGTTTTCAATGCAAAGCACCTGAGTGGCAAGACGAAAAACTTCGTTTAAATCGTGACTCACAATGATTGTTGTCACACCTAACAGTTGGTGAGCCTGTGCAATTTCATCCTGAAGG
>JBBQXI010000257.1:0-6208 GCA_038209805.1 Bacteroidales bacterium
GGTTAAGTATTTTGACTTGATCATGGATTACAATTTTACAGCAAAAGTTGAAAAGGAGTTTGACGAAATAGCCGAAGGTGAATTGGTTTGGAACGACATGATCAGAAGTTTTTATGAACCATTTCATGCTAAAGTTGAAAATGCATTGAGCGAAGCCGAACGAACTAATGGAGTTCGGGTTCTCGGCATCGATCCAACTTCAGGTCTGGAAATTTCAGTAAAAATCGGAAGGTTTGGCCCGCTGGCTCAAATCGGAGAAATTACTGAAGGAGGAGAAAAACCGACCTTTGCAAGTTTGCGTTCAGGACAACACATCGAAACTATTACGCTGGAAGAGGCGCTTGAGCTATTTAAATTACCACGAAATCTGGGAGAGTACGAAGGCAAAACAGTTACAGTGGCCATTGGAAGATTTGGTCCGTATGTCAGACACGACAGTAAATTTATCTCGCTCGAAAAAAACGTGGATGATCCTTATTCTCTTGAATTGACAAGGGCGATTGAACTGATTGAAGGTAAAAGGGAGAAAGATGCAAACGCATTGATTAAAGTATTTGAAGAAAATCCTGAACTCAAAATCCTGAATGGAAGATGGGGTCCATACATCGTTTACAAAAAGAACAATTACAAAATCCCGAAAACTACGGATGCTGCACAACTTTCACTCGATGACTGTATGATGCTGATTGACAAACAACCAGCGCCAAAAAAGTCAAGAAAAAAATAATTTTTCAAGGGTAAACATCTTTTTGTTTGCCCTTTTTATTTAAAAACGTATTTTCAACTCCTGATAAAACACCACTGATGGACTTGCTACATTATTTTGATCCTATTGATTTTGAAAAGGTTAAATGTCCTGAATGGGCTAACAAAAAACATACATTAGGGTATTTGTTGCAGAAAAATCAAGAAAAAATCAAACCCGAAAAAGCAGATCTACTTATTATTGGTGTTCCGGAAGATCGTAATTCGGTTATTTCGGGTTCCGCTAAGGCTCCTGATGAAATCAGAAAACACTTATATAGCTTAAACAGGATTGGCTCTCGATTTAAAATATACGATCTGGGCAATCTGAAACTCGGCGTTACAGCCAATGATTCGTATTTTGCGTTGCGTGATATTTGCGAGCAAACTATTAACAACCATCAAACCTTGGTTGTTCTTGGTGGCAGTCAGGATCTCACATTTGGAATGACCAAAGCCTTTGAAGGACGCCTTTTCAACATGGTGACTGTAGATCCAAAATTGGATTTCAGAAAAGGAATAAAAACCCTTAATTCAGAAAACTACCTGAATCTGATTTTTGAAAAGCAAAAGAACCTTTATTCATATACAGCACTAGCTTATCAAAATTATTTTGTAGATCCATCAGACATTGATCTTTTTAACAATTATCATTGGGAAGTGAAAAGATTAGGTCAGGTCAGATACGATCTCACCTCAGTCGAACCAATTCTGCGCGATGCAAACATATTTAGTTTCGATATGAATGCCGTTCGCTGCATTGATGCACCCGGACAATCCATGGCTTCTCCCAACGGATTATATTCGGAAGAAGCTTGTCAGGTAGCAAGATATGCCGGAATAAGTGATGTTTTGAATATTGCGGGCTTTTTCAATCTACTGCCCGACAACGACCTCAGTTCGAATTCATCAAACCTGATGGCTCAAATTGTTTGGCATTTCATCGAAGGATTCTTTAATCGCAAACCAGAAGACCCATTGGAAGATTCGGAAGACTTTAATCAATTCATGGTCGATATGTCCGACATCAACATGACACTGGTCTTTTTTCAAAGCCGCGTTTCAGGAAGATGGTGGATGGAAATTTCAGATTTTGAAAACAGAAAAGGGGGAATGTATATTGTGCCTTGTGATGAGGACGATTACAAGAAAGCATCGCTCGGAGATATACCAGACAGATGGTGGAAAAACATAAGAAAGATGAGCAAAAGACAAAATAAATGATCTAAACCTGCGTTCATTGACTTTAGATATTCTCAGTGTTTGGTACAGTAAACATTTTTTCATTATTTTACTGCACATAAATTGGGCAAACTGAGTCACAACAATGCTTTTATGAAAAAAATATTTTGTTTTTTATTTTTATATATAATAGCTATCTTAGCCGCAATTGCCCAGCAGGATCCGCAGTTCAGCTTTAACAGAGCAACGCAGCTCACGGTTAACCCAGGATATGCAGGAATTGATGGAGCAATGAGTGGTGTGATACTCAATAGATATCAGTGGGTTGGCATTGAAGGAGCCCCTAAAACACTGGTATTTAGCGTTGGTTCAGCAGGCAAATTATTTGGTTTAAATAGTGGGTTTGGGTTCAATATAATTAGCGACGAAATCGGATTTTCAAAGAATATTTTGGTTAGTTTAGATTATGCATACAAAAAAAAGACAGGGATTGGCGATTTAGGTTTTGGTGTCAGTATGGGTTTTTACAACATGGCAATCAATGGTGCCGATCGTTGGCATTTCCCTACAGGTGATTCTTGGAATTCATCAGACACAAAATTTCCCCAGTCAGAAGCGAGTCAATTGGCATTTGATACTGGATTGGGAGTATATTTAAGATCGAAGGATTACTTTTTTGGAGCCTCAGTAACACATTTAAATCAGGCTTCAATTATACTCGGAGACGAGGCACGTTCATTTTTGGCACGACATTATTATTTATCAGCAGGTTACAATATCAGGTTAACTGATCCGTTATTTGAATTGCAACCTGCGGTATATTTTAAAACGGATGGAGTTGCTTTTCAGACCGATTTCTTAATTGATTTGGTTTATAAAAAGCGATTTTCTGCCGGCTTAAATTACAGGATTAACGACGCAATTTGCGTTCTTTTAGGGTTTGAACTAAATAATGGATTAAAGATAGGCTATGCCTACGATATAATAACATCTGCATTATCAGGGTACACAGGTGGCTCGCACGAGATTTATCTGAGTTACAGCCTTGATCTTGGCAAAAACAGGAATAAAAAATACAAGAGTGTAAGATACTTGTAAAGAATATTTTAGAAGCAACATACAGCTATACTATGAAAAAACTTTTTTCTATTGGGTTAGTTATTTTGATGATTTTTTCGCTATCGAGTTGTAATAAATCAGGCAATGGAGAACTAACAGGAATAAAGGGAAGAGGGAAATGGTTTGAACCAACTCCTTATGGAATGACCTTTATTCACAGAGGATCTTTCAATCTCGGACCAAATGATCAGGATGTAACCTCATCCTCAACGCCTGCAAAAACAGTATCAGTTGATGCATTTTGGATGGATGATACCGAAATCACCAACAATGAATACCGACAGTTTATACAATGGGTCAGGGACTCAATTGCACGAACAACCTTATCGGAGCAATTCCCGGAATTTATGAATAGTGAGGATCGAAAAGGTAATCCGATTGATCCACCTAGAATTAACTGGAAAGAAAAACTTGATTGGAGTAATCCTGATTACAGCGAAGCTCTGGTTTCAATGTTTATTCCAGAAAATGAACGTTTTTTCAAGAAAAAAGAAATCGACTCACGAAAATTGTTTTACAATTACCAGTGGATTGATTTGAAACAGGCAGCACGTCGGGTAAACATGTACAATTATGAAACCCAAAGCTACAGTGGAGGAAGTGTAACTGACACAAAAGGAGAAGAAAAAGCAGTTGAAAACCGTTCATCGTTTATTTTTAGCAATCAGGTAAATATCTATCCTGACACCTTAACCTGGATCAGAGATTTTACATTTTCATACAATGAGCCATGGGCAACCCGCTATTTTTGGCATCCCGGATTTGATGATTATCCTGTAGTAGGAGTTACTTGGGAACAAGCCAAGGCATTCTGTCACTGGAGAACCAAACTTCATAATGATTTCCTTTCAAGCCAAAGAGAAGCAACTTTGCAGGATTACCGATTGCCAACTGAAGTTGAATGGGAATATGCCGCTCGTGGCGATCACCAGTCATCAATGTACCCATGGGGTGGATATTATACCCGTCAGCAAGATGGGGTCTTCCTTGCCAACTTTAAGCCTTTAAGAGGAAATTATGTTGAAGATGGTGGAATGGCAACCATGAAAGTGGGTAGTTACGAAGCAAATGATTTCGGGCTTTACGACATGTCTGGTAATGTGGCTGAATGGACAAGTTCAGCTTATGATGAGTCCGCATACATGTACATCAATGATTTCAATCCAAACTTTGAATATAATGCAAAACCAGGTGATGCTCCAGCGATGAAGCGTAAAGTTATACGTGGTGGCTCATGGAAAGACATTTCCGCATTTCTCCAGGTCTCAACAAGAAGCTATGAATATCAGGATACAACCAAATCCTATATTGGCTTCCGTTGCGTTCGTTCTTCCTTTGGAAACGAATTTTAATTAACGTTATAAATTCAGAACACATGAATATTGGTGAAATACTTAAGACAAAAAGGTGGAAAGTATTAATGGGATATGTCTATGGTTGGGGTGCTTCTCTGGTACTCATCGGGGCTTTATTTAAACTTCAGCACTGGAACCATTCCGGAATCATGCTTACCATTGGTTTGTTGACAGAAGCATTTATTTTCTTCCTTTCTGCTTTTGAACCACCACTGGAACAACCTGATTGGGCCAAAGTTTATCCTGAATTACAGGAAGATTATGAACTTTTAGAACCAATTGAAGAAGTTCAGAATAATGGCAAGATTGGTAATTTAGACTCATTATTAAACAGCACCAACATTACTCCTGAACTGTTGTCAAAAATTGGAAAAAGCTTAGTTGATTTGTCCAATACTGCATCAGGAATAAGCGATATTTCAACAGCAACTCTGGCGACAGACATCTATGTCAGGAACTTGAATTCAGCCTCAGAATCGATGATGGCGTTTTCAGAAATGAATACTCAAGCCAACCATACGATTAATAATTCGATTGGTGAATTGGTAAATTCATATAGTAACACAGCACACAAGATTTCGGAAACGGGTGAAAATATGCTATCGAGGCTAAATGAATCAAGTGTAAAATTCACCAAACAAATGGATGAATCAGGCAATAAACTTACTGAATCTTATCAGAGGTTTTCTGGCACCATGGAAAAGTGATTAAAAGATTTCGAAGTAAATTCTTCGAGCTATGGTGAAAACTTACATAAACTGAACAAGAATATTGAATCGTTAAATGTAGGCTACGAAAAACAATTAAAAGGCACAAGCGATCAAATACATGCCTCAACAAAATTCTTCGAAGAGCTTAACCAGATGAATCAGATTATAGCTTCATCGGCACAAGAAATGAAGAAATACAAGGAAAATGCCGAAAAATTAAATTCACACCTTGATGCTCTGAATTCGGTTTATGGGAATATGCTGGGAGCCATGAATTATAAAAAGAAGTAATTTAATTCGCGAACACTATGTCGAGTAAAAATTGCCCGGAATCTACGAGGCAAAAAATGATTAATATGATGTATCTGGTGTTAACAGCAATGTTAGCATTAAATGTGGCATCCGAAGTACTTGAATCGTTCCGGATTGTTGACGCTAGTTTAACCCAGACTCTTAATAATATAAAACGGAAAAACGATCAAATATATGGAGCATTTGATGCTGCATATATTTCGAATCCAGCGAAAGTTAAAGAATGGAAAGATAAAGCCGATCAGGTAAACAAAAGAACTACCGATTTAATTACACAGATTAAGGATCTGAAAGAACAACTGGTATTAGCTTCGGGTGGAATGTCATTAGAACAGGCTCAGTCCGAAGGTGGATCTCTTGCATCCGGAGAACCAATTATTGTTAATAGCAAGGGTGATACCATCCTGATTAAAAAAGAAGATGATTTAAATACTCCTTCGGAGATCATGATTCAAAAGAAAAAAGCATCGGAGCTGAAAAATAACATCAACGAATATCGTGACTTCCTAGCCTCCTTTATGGAAAAAGGTTCTCCTCTAAGTGAAAATATTATTAAACAGTTGGACACTTCCGACCCGAAAATTAATTTGAAAGAGGGTGGTGAAAAGAAGTCGTGGGAAAGTTTGCATTTCGAAAGCAAACCACTGATTGCAGTAATAACTTTACTATCAAAAATGCAAATCGACATTGAAAATGCCGAAAAATTAAATTCACACCTTGATGCTCTGAATTCGGTTTATGGGAATATGCTGGGAGCCATGAATTATAAAAAGAAGTAATTTAATT
>JBBQXI010000258.1:0-6113 GCA_038209805.1 Bacteroidales bacterium
ATTTTCGACATAATAGCTAACAAAACGCTGAACATCGGTCAAAACTGCTTTTCCATAAACTTTATCAAATGCTGAGTTCAGTGTATTGTACCCGATTGTCGGATTTTCGTAGAACATCCTTGAGAAATTCAGGATTTGATACCCGAAAGCTCCACGCATATTGATACTCAAGTCGAAGTTTTTATACTTGAAATTGTTGTTCCAACTGACATAATATTTCGGAATCCCGTTACCCAAAACCTGACGATCGTCAGTAGAAGAATCAGTAGCTTTAATGTGAGTTCCGTCAGGTCTTTCAATAATCCAGATACCTTCAGGATTATCAGCTGATCCGTCAGTTCCAAATTCATCGCCTTTATAGGTAATACCAACACTCTTCAAACCATAGAAATTACCAATTGGACCTCCGATTTGAATACGGTGAGTTTCAATTTGGATTGGTTCACCGGTAGCACCAGCATAAAAGAAATCATTGGTCGTCTGGAATTTATCGTTCGACAGCGACACCAGTTTGTTTTTATTTGTTGAGAATGTGAAACCTGCATTCCATGTAAAGTCAGTGGTTTTCACTGGCACCACGTTTATTAATGCTTCAAAACCCTGATTCTTTATTTCTGCAACGTTTGCAGTAATTAAACCATACAAATATGGAGGTGTTGGCACACTATAATCCCAAAGCGCATCTTTTGTTTTACGGTTGTAAAAATCAAATGCACCACTAACCCGTCCGTTGAATAAATCGAAATCAAGACCAATGTTAATTTCTTGCTTCTTTTCCCATCTTAAATCGGGGTTGGCATTACGGGTTGGTACTAGCTTGCGCACCCATTCTCCGTTGTAATAGAAAAAATCGCTATATTTCAAACTACTCAATGATTGATAAGGATCAGAAACATTTGTTCCGGTAACACCATATCCGGCGCGTAATTTCAGGTTGCTTACCCAAGCCAGACTTTTCATAAATGGTTCCTGTGTGATTCTCCATCCAGCCGAAACTCCGGGGAAGTTACCCCATTTATTGTCTTTCCCGAATTTAGAAGAACCTTCGTGGCGAATACTTGCCATTAACAGGTATTTATCGGCAAAACTGTAAGTAACACGCGAAAATACTGCAATAAGTTTATCTGAATTTTTATAGGATCCCATTCCTGCTTTTCCGAGCGTCAATCCGCTTCCGATACCAAGATTATTGTAGGTATATGAATCAGTAGGGAAATATCGGTTATTAGCCCAAAAACCTTCGTTCATGTTGTCTTCGTAATTGTATCCGGCCAAAGCTGAAAAACTATGCTGTCCAATTGTCTTTTTATAATTGGCCGACAATTCGGTGTAATTTCCCACATAATCATCAGTTCCACGAGAGGCAAAACCTCCGGTAGAGTATTTTGTATTCGAAACATGGTTTAGAGTTTGGTAAAATCCACGGATATTTGAATTACCTTTTCGGGTAACCATTGCACGAATATCAAGATCTTTTATCGGCTTATAAGTTAAGCTTGCTGTAAACCTCATATTACGGTAACGGTTTTCACCATCCGACTCCTTCAGATAACCAACCGGGTTATCGTAGAAATATACATCGCGTTCGTACCACGTCCCATCAGCATTTCTGACTGGTTCTGTTGGGTTACGAATAATGGCCTGCCGGTAAACGTAGTTATTAAAACTATATCCATCACCACCTGTCCAGTATGTTTGTTCACTAAAAATGGTTCCGATATCGGCAACCAATTTGCCATTAAACATACTGTGAGATACGTCAATACGACCAGTATACTTAATATTATCAGACAAAATAAAAACACCCTGATTGTTTTTATAGTTCAACGAAGCGGTAAGGTTAGTGTTTTTACTTCCGCCCCTGAAAATGATGTTATGAACATGACTTAATGCGTTCCGTGTTATTTCACCAAGCCAGTCGGTGTTTGAACCAAAATCCTCAAGATTCGCACCATTGAATTTATATCCCTGGTTCCATTTTTCACGAAGCTGATCAGCATTCATGAAATCGAGCTTCCGGCTAATGGATGAACTTGATAAATAGCCTGAATACTCAATCGTTGGCGCCATTTCGTTGCCGCTTGATTTGGTAGTAATAATGATTACACCATTGGTACCACGGGTACCATAAATTGCAGAAGCCGAACCGTCTTTAAGTACATCAACCGATTCAATATCTTCCGGAGCTACCGATTCCAGACTACCTGGAACACCATCGACCAATACCAATGGATCGGATGTTCCCAGCAACGAAGCATTCCCACGAAGCATAATTACGGCACCTTTGGTTGGGTCACCGGAGGGTAACGAAATGGTTAACCCGGCAACTTTACCCTGTATCAATTGAGCTGCATCTTTTACGGCTCCTTTAACGAAATTATCAGATTTTACTGATGCTATCGAGCTGGTTACACTACCTTTTTTTACGCTTCCATAACCTATCGCAACAACTTCGTCCAAACCAATTGATTCTTCTTCTAATGCAATCTCAAGACTAGACTGCCCCTTATATGCGACTTCCTGAGATTTCATCCCAACAAACGAAAACACCAATGTGCTTCCTGATTGTACATTCGAAAGACTGAACTGGCCGTCTATGTCGGTTATAGATCCGGTAGTAGTTCCCTTAATCAGAACGGTAACTCCAGGAAGTGGTTCTCCGGACTGGCTAACAACTTTCCCAGTAACTTTGCTTGTTTGACCTGACTGCATTGATTGATTTGCAGAAGCATCAGACAATGCAATCAGCCGATTATTGATTTCATAATTAATCGAAGTTGATTTAAATAACCGATCTAAGACTTCAGTAATGAGACCGTTCTCTACTAACAAGCTAACCTTTTGATTAACGTTAATCTTGTTTGCATCGTACATAAAATAAAACTCCGACTTTTCTTCAATCTGAAGTAAAGCATCCTTGATGCCCACGTTTTCTAACTTCAAACTCAGCCGTGTATTTTGCGAGTATATATTTCCAGCAAAAATCTGAGCTACAGCTACAAAAAAGATAAATAATGTTATTCTCATCGTCATAAAGAATTTTGATTTCCATATTTCAGAAAAACTGGAAATCTTAGAAAAATGTTTTTTTTTCATAGATTTGTCTTGTTGATTATTAACTTTTCAATTTGTTGTGCTTTAGCGAGCTAAAAACAATGCGAAATGAAAACGAAAGGGGATGTTACCAGCATCTCCTTTTTTTCTTCCACATCCGACAATTCAGTTTTTCATAGGCAAAATTTGTTTTATAGGATTAATTATATCAAGGTTTTGAAAGAATCACTTTTAATGCTGAATCTGGTTTTTGCGGATCACGAATTATTGTCGCCTTTATCGAACATGAAAACTCAATCGATTTTAGTACCTTATCCAAAGGCTCATCGCTAAGCCTTGCAGTAAACACCGATTTATAAATATCTGGGTCTTTTACTTCAATATCAATGTTATACCTTCGTTGTAACTCATCCAAAACTTCCGTCATCGGTTTATCCCTGAAAATCAATACTCCCTCTTTCCACGATGAAAACAGCTCTGGTTTAACTTTATCAATTGTCAACTTCTTGTTCTCGAGATTAAACGTAGCCATTTCGCCTGGAGAAAGTGTATACTTAAAATCATGATCGGATGACTGATACAATTCAACACTCCCCGACTCCAGCACCACCCTAATATTTTTCTCTCCTGAATAGGCAGTAACATCGAACTTTGTTCCCAATACTTTCACCAAAAATCCGTTGACATCAACCACGAATGGAATCTTCTCGTTATGGGCAGCATGAAAGAATGCCTGCCCAACCAATTCAATCTTCCGGTTATTCTTGGCAAATCTGCTGTTGTAGGTAATTTTACTTCCTGAATTTATCCAAACGACTGAACTATCAGGTAAGATAACCTTCGAAATCTGCCCCTTCTCAGCAACCACTGTTTGAAGAAATTCCTGTTGAGAGCCCAACAACCCCTTACTTTCAGTGAGGTAAACCGATAGAGATGTAAAAACTACACCCAAAATAAATATCGCCGCATATTTGAATAAGTTGCTAAGTTTCACTCTACGGTTATTGCTTGCAGACGGAAGTTGTTCCCTAAATCGGGAATACATTTCATTAGCTTCTGCAACAGGCATCTCTTTGGTCGATGACAAAAGTGCCCATGTATTTTTAAGTTCGTTATAAACTCGTTGAGCTTCTAAATCTTGCTCAAGTTCGGCAAAAACTAATTGTTTATCAGCCTCATCACTTTCACCAATAACTAAATTCCAAATTTTATTAATGTTCATCGTACACTTATTTCATATGTATAAAGCAAAAATAGGGCTTTACCCTAGCTTGAAATATCAATTTTACTCGAAAAGCAAGTAGAAATATTTTGGAGTACCCCTTTTCAGATACATCATCTAACGAAAATAAAGGCAACAAAAGGCAGGTAGTCCTTTAATGCAACACGGAATATTTTAAGTGCTTTGGTAATGTGCCCTTCTACAGCTTTTGCCGAAATGTTAAGTTCTGCTGCAATTTCTCTATTCTTCATGCCTTCGAACCTACTGAGATTAAACACTGTACGGCACTGAGGAGGTAACTGAGCTAGTGTATTTTCAATAATCTGTTCTATTTCAATCTCATTGAACCTTGTTGTTTCCAAACTTTCCAATGCTATATAGTTAGCTTCCAACTCCGATTCATCGACTTCAGCATTATCAAAAATTCGTTGCCTGTATTTTATTTCACGAAGTTTATACAAGCAGTTATTTTTGGCAACGGTAAACAGGTAAGCTCCAAGATTCGTATTGTCAGTCAACTCACTTTTTTTATTCCAAAGAACCATTAGTGTTTCCTGAACAATATTCTCAGATATGTCTTTTTGAGGGATGTACTCATAAATGAAGTAATACAAACGCGGAGCATACATCTTATAGATAACTTCAAATGTGGACTCATCCCCATTTTGCAATCCCTCCATCAGATGTTTGTCGTTCGTGACCATTTAGTGCTAATTTATGCGCAACAAAACTATCAAAATTGAACTAATAGTCAAATGATGAATGCCCAGCGCTTGTGACAAATACACCTTTCTTAATCTAAAATTGCAACGATTTGATGTTTTAAAACAAAAATTTATGTCGTTTTATCAAAACAACCCCTTAAGCAATCAGGATTGGCTTTTCAAAATTAAATTTTTGAAAAGCCAATCCTGACATTTATTATTTAACCCAAGATACCTATTCTACTTCCCATTCGTAAATTCCTGAAGCATTTTTCTTTGGAAGTTTTACTTCTATCTTCAGCGCTTGGGTGTTAATGGGTTTGAAGATGACTTCATTGCCCAAACCTTTCTCCACTCCGTAAGGGATTGTATTTTTGACCGGAGCCCAATCTCCGTTTTGGTCTTTGTAATAAACTTTCCACTACAGCAGAACACGATATCCACCCCATGACGCATTGTTGTAACACTAAACAGTTGAGCGGTTCACTGTCTTTGTGCACCAAAATAGTACGAAATCCACTCGGATGTTCCTTCTTTTGGTCACGAATGGTAATATGAAATCAAATTCAGCTTCGCATCTTTGGCAACTAAAACTGGTCGTTCATATCGACAATGGTGAATGATATCTGATTCTGTGGGGTAGTTGTTTTCTTCCTTCTCTTTGCACAAAACAAGACAGCGGCAGGTATTAGGTTAAATATTAGATATACTATTCTCTTCTTGATTTCAACAGTTTCAAAGGTATTATTTATTTCCACTCTAAAAGTATTAATGGATTAGGTTCATTGCAAAGTCGAAAACAAGACTATTCACTGAAAACCTGGCGATTTTCTTGACGTCTCTTGTAGAAATAAAAATTGTTTCGTTTTTTTTTCATTATTTCTTTTGTGAGAAATCGAAACCACTAATTGGTAATACCTTTAGAAGCCAAATTACAACTTAGTGCAAACTAATACTCAATTACACTTGCAGAATAATCATCGCCGACAATCATTAAGTAGTTGAGATTACTGCGTTTAAAGTTTTTTATTGAGTTTATCTAAATATTCCTGAGGTAGATTTAAATTTTTCGCCAAATCAGTGGTCAATTTTAAATATGCACTTGCTGTCTGTTTATCGCCAAGATCGGCATA
>JBBQXI010000259.1:0-6104 GCA_038209805.1 Bacteroidales bacterium
CCCGCCATGGCACATCATACCCAATGGTAACGGTAGTGTGTATAATCAGCCCCTTATCAGGAGCATCGCTACTGTAATTTATAGTATGGCTATTCATCACTGTCGCATTTGGGATAGAAATAATTTCATTCTTTATTGTCCTGATTCGGGTAACCAACAACGATTTTTCAATGACATCGCCGGTTATGTCGCCAATCATTACCCGATCGCCAATGCTAAATAACCGCATATAGGTAAGCACCAATCCGGCTATAATATTCGAAAGCGATCCGGCCGAACTAAATGTGAACAGGAAGCCAAGAAAAACCGAAACTCCCTGAAAAATTGCAGAATTACTGCCCGGCAAATACGGAAAAATAACCACAACCATAAAGGCAAAAACCAAAACTTTGATTATTTGATAAGTCGGATTTGCCCAGTCGGGATAAAAACCAGTGATTTTTAAATCGCCCTTTTCGATTTCCGACCTCAAAAAATACAGGCCTTTTAACGCATACCTGAATGCACCAATAATAACAAGTATGGTAATTAAATTGGGTAGATAGTCCCACAATCCCGAAACAATTTGTTTCACCGGATTAAGAATATACCCGAACAATGTTTCAGCAAAATTTTTTGTCCACGGAAAAATTCCAAACAAAATTGGAAGCGCAATATAAATCACGAACAAAATAATGATCCATTTCAGGATGCTATTGAGCCTCAACACAACCTCAACCTGAG
The DNA here is from genome assembly GCA_038209805.1 of Bacteroidales bacterium. Lineage (GTDB taxonomy): Bacteria > Bacteroidota > Bacteroidia > Bacteroidales > Prolixibacteraceae > Aquipluma. Next base: position 724 of record JBBQXI010000259.1, read on the forward strand.
CTTTGGAATCGAACAATGTATAGTTCTGAATTTTTATACCTTTAATCAGGCGTCCTTCTTGCTCTCCTATTTTTTTTGCAGTCCATTTAAATAGTTTCCCAACATAAAATATGATTAATCCGATAATTAGCAGCACTAAAAGGGCAAGGGCAATTTCCTTTCCAAGCATCACCAAACTAATCTCTGATTTATATTTCAACATCGCAGAAACAATAACATTTCGGTACTGCTCTGCCAGTTCAACCCTTGTTGAATTGTTCCAAAGAGCATCACTCTCCGAAACACTCATAATAATTTTATCCTCAAGCACAATGTCGGTACTCACATCCGATTCTTCCAGGCGGATTGAGTCAGATTTGAATCCAAAATTGGAAGCCAATTCATCTATCCGTTTACTTATTGCGTCCGCTCTTTCTTTAGCCGAAAAACTCCCTAACCGCCCGTATATGAGCATTAGTGTATCGTTAAAAAAACCAATAACAGGAAATCCTTTTGCAGTATACCGGAGAGAATCTATTTGTGCTTTTTTTTGTGCAAGCCGGTTCTTTTCTTTCTCTTTTAGCTCCTGAAGTTGATTCTGAAGTTCATCTTTCTCGAATCGGTCATTCGTCTTTAACAAAGTCAATCGCTCTTCCAGCCTGACTTTACTGATCGAATCGGCAATTCGTTGTTGTTCGAATTGATTTAATTTTTTACTGAAGTTCTGAAGGATAACTGTATTTACAGAATCGTTATTTTTTACAAAGACCTCATTTTTAGCACATAAATTCAGGCCGAATGCCACAAAAATCATGCATAAAAAAACTGTAATGTAAAGCTTATTCATAGCGATTCCACTTTTAAAAATTTATTTCATGTCACGGCTGTCGTTTCATAAATGCAAGAGATGGACAAATCGCGTCTTATTTTCAGCATAAATCGATGATCTTAACCAATAAAAAGCCTATTGATATGGCAGCAAATCCTTCTCTGCTCTCCTCTCTTCCGTTTTCAACACTTCAGTAACCACATAAGTACTCATGCCACGCCATGGTAAGCTATGAAGGTATTCTTTATATCTGAGTTCAACAACTTTACCGCTGTTTCGTTCAAGAATAGCTGCAATACTATCGTTGGTTACGCTAAATTCAAACTCATTGCTCTGCACAGCGCCTGGAGTCGTTGATTTAAACCCATCCTGAATTAATCGACCTTCGTAGGTTTTAAATACAAATCCCTTCTTGACAAAGAAATTCAGATTCCCGGCTTTTACTCCTTCTCCAAACACAAAATAGTATCGCCACCAAATGAATACAGCGAGAACAACTATAATAACCAGTAAGCTAAATTTCAGGAATTTTCTCATGACAATAAATGTTTGGATTTGTATTTCGCTTTTTCCCTTTATGTGTGTGCCTTTCCGTTGGAAAGAACTAAATTTAAAACTGTTCCAAGATACACAAAAAACACTGTGCTCTTGTCCTGATTATTTCACCGGAGCTAACGTTTTGCTGTTTTTAAAGTCCTTCAGGATAATTGCAGTAATGGCGCTATAATCGTTGTTGTAATGATGATTGCCCGGAAGTTTTTCAATCCTGATTCCATTGCCCGAAAAAGCTTTTTGTATTTCTTCGTCCTCTTCATTTCCAAAGATACAAACTGGATTCATTGCATTAATTTGCTTCATTTCCTTAACCACATCATATTTATCCTTTGTTTTCATGTGTAGCATATCGGTGAGGTGAATTTCGAAATCGCCAGTCAAATCGGGAGAGAAGCAATATACCCCTTTCAATGTTTCTTTTACCGGATCAGTAAAATTACTGGCAACGAAAGGAGCAACACAAGCGCCAAAAGAGTACCCCAGCAGAACAAAAGCCTTCTTATTCCAGAGCCGCATATAATGCTGAATTGCAGGAGTTATTGCGCCAGCAACCTGGCTGGGCTGTTTTTCGTCCCAAAAATATTTCTGCGCATCGAGCCCAACAACGGGAATCCCCTTTTCAGCAAACTTTTCACAAACGGTCTGATCAAAGCTCGTCCAACCGCCATCGCCTGATATAAAAAAAGCCAGTGGCAAATCACTTTTTTCTCCTGAAGGTATAATTGCTAAAGGCAAATCACTTTTAAACAGCGAATCGCGCTGTGCCTTCAGCAAAACATTTTCATTCGATTTTTTCTCCATGTACTCAGGTTCATTCAACACCTTTTTGTAAGCAGAAACAAATTGTGGCAACCAATTTCGGGTAACCGCAAATCCATGACCAACATTAGGAAGACTAACAACTTCGCCCATGGGCATATTCTCGACGTATTCCTTGGTTTCGAAATAGTTACAAACCTGATCGAGGGTTCCATTCATGGCAATAAACGGTGCGGTGAGAGTCATGCATGGGTCAAGAATATACGTTTTCCCTTCTTTAACCGTATGCGAATTAAGTCCAGCTCCCTTGCAAAGTGGTTTGTCGATATCGAGGTCGGGACAAAAACCCAGAGAAATGGCACCCTTGAAGGTATTGGCAGGAGCCTGGGCCAAAGCGCCATAAGCCAAAGTTGCCCCAGAGGAATAACCAACCAGAATAGGCTTCAAATATCTGCTGAATTTATATTTCTTCTGAATGGTGAGACTAATCTCTTCCAAATCGGCTGCCGGATAATAGCATTTTGATTTTGAAGATTTGATGTTCTTCATGTACGTCAGGATATTGATTCCTGCAACCATTGCACCCTGCACGACAATGTTGTTTGTCATGTCAACAACTCCCTTATTCCAGCCTCCATCGCCTGAAATAAAAATCACAAATGAATCAGGGACATGTGTTGGATGATAAATGGCAACCTTTCCAAAAGCAGCAAACGATAAGGTGTCAACAGAATTTGCTTCTGAATATTTACCTAAAAAGAACATTATTGCGACAATCAGAAAAGCCTGTTTCATGTTGCTATGGTTTTATCACATTGGTCAAAACAGTTGGTACCTGAAGTAATTCATAATCGTGCTGATAGATCAGATATTTGTTATACCAAACCGGATCGAACTTTTCTTTGTATTCGCGCAATCCTTTATAATGCGAGAACGATCTGATTTTTTCGTAGGCAAATTTCATCGACTTCTCCGGAAATGTATGAGGATCGCCCAATCCGCTCATGGGCGCAAATCCCAAATTGACATAGGTTACCTGCTGCGATTTCAGGTATTTAAAAAGTTCAACTAAAATGAAATCCATCACTCCATTGGGTGCATCTTTGGTTTTCCGTATCAAATCGTAGGTTGCTTCATCTTTTGCGTAGTCGGGTATAATGTTCAGGAAAGCAACAATCTTTTCTTCCGGACTTTCAACTGTAATAATTGTTTGCTGTTTCAGTTCATTCCAATCGAACATGCCTTGCGAAAAGATAATTTCTGTCCGATCCATATCATTCAACCACTCATCGCTTACCGATTTAATTTTTTGGAGGATGCCATCTTTAACAGGCGCTTCGTGAATGGTAGCTTTAAATCCACGGTCGATTACTTTATTAATTGCATTGCGCATCGGCTTTTTAGCACCGCCTTCAAGCTTAAATGTTGTAATATCAACCACTCCCTCCTGCCCCAGAAATAAATTCTTTTTGCGCAGCTGCCTATAAATTTCCAGACTTTCTTCCGGAACCCGATAATAGATACTTTTCATCCCGCTTTCATAGCAATATCTATCGAATTCAAAAATACAGGACTTCATTTTATCTCTATTTTCTGCAACCGGATCTTCCAACACAACCGCAAAATTTCCGGAGATACGATACGAAACAAATGCTTTATTACTTTCCGAAAAGAAAATCAGTTTATCAGCCGAGGTCTTAAAATAATCGAGCGCCGAATTTCCATGTGCTTTTAAAAGACTGTTAGACATTTCACGTTCTTCTTCAGAAATATTTTCATGAGGGACGTATGTTCTGACCAATGTATAAATCAAAAAACCGATTGAAAAAACACCCGTGATATTAATTGAAAGTAAAAATTTGCTTGCAAATGCACTCGTTGGAGCCAAGGTTTCGCTGCTAATCAGAAAATAATTCTCAATCGTGTAGCCTATTGATTGCCAAACGCTGAAATCAATATTAAAATGTTTTTTGTCGAGGAAATAAAAACCAACAATTCCGTATATCAATGTTGCCACAGCCGTCAGAACAGCAGTTTGCAGACCAACATTTCGCATTTTCGGATTTGTTTTGATGTAGTATTCTTTCCGGGTTCCAAGTAAAATGACAATAGCCAGAAAAGCAATGATAGCTTCTTCAAAATCAATGGCTTTGGTCATATGCCCAACAAGCGATATGAAACTAAGAATCATGGCAAACCACCAGGCTGTTCGTAATCCCTTCAGTAAAAATGCAGCTGTAACCAACAACAATAACCCGGCGGTTAGTACAAGGTAGTTAGACGCATGAATGGCTTGAGCTGGTAAAAACGCTTTCACAATATCAAGCCTTTCCGAAATGGCAGGAGTAAGCACCGAAATGATGTTGATGATACCCAGAGCCAAAAGGAAAAATGCCGGAAAAACGCGCATCAAAAGTTTATTTACTTTCGATAAAAATGCCAGAATACCGACCAGCAATGGCGACCAGAACTCGAAGAAACGGTAAAGGAAAGTAATGGCTATGGCGTCAACATTTCCGAAACCAAACCGCAAAAGCACGTAAGTCATTGAAACTTCAATGGCGCCAAGTCCGCGCAAAAATGGCGAAACAATCAGGAAAATAACTGATATAATATAGCCCATCACCGCAGCAAGTAGCGATGGAGTGAAATTGAGCGCCAGCATAGCCACATAAAGATGGGCTATCCCAATAAACTCAATAACTACCGAGGTCAACACCGTGTAGATAAACGCCTTTTTATCGATCCGGTTATTCTGCAAATCGTTCATAAAGACCTCGGTTGTCGGTACAAATTTGACCAACAGATTGTATAAAACGCCCTTTTTAAGGATTGAACGATAGGCAAAAAACAACGCCAGTTTCAGAAGGATAATCGCCGCTAAAGCATACCACTCTCCCGAGCCAATTGTGCCCTCAACAACAGCATATAAAAATGCAGGTATTGCAACTATGACCACCGACAGAATTCCGATAAAGCCATAAATTGATGAAGCAAAATGAATTTGCGTATTCTTTATTCCTTTTTTCTCAATAGCGCCAGTGAAAAATGCCAACGAAGAAACACCGCCCGCAGGCAAAAAGACGCTGATCAGATTGCGTTTGATGAATAGCATCGTCGAATCCAAAAGCGAAACTTTATGCCTTGTTGCAGCAAATGCAAAAACATACATTAATCCCTGAAGAAAAATATAAACGACAGTTAAAGAAATACCTACAAAAACCCATCCCCAACTTGCCGAATGAAGCACATCTTTTAC
>JBBQXI010000260.1:0-6102 GCA_038209805.1 Bacteroidales bacterium
AAGTTGGATATTGTTTTGGCCAACCCGTTCACCGGAGATACCCGAGCCTTTTTTACTGAAAAAAACAAGCGATATATTTCCGAAGACTTTTTTGATAGCTTTATTTTCCTTCCTGACAACAAATACATTGTGCTGAACAGCGAAAGAGATGGCTATTCACATCTTTATCTGTACGATCGCCAAGGGTTTGAAGTGAAACAACTGACCAGTGGCAATTTTGATGTAACCGCTTTTTATGGCTTCGATCCGGTGAAACAGATCTTCTATTACCAAGCGGCCAAAGAATCGCCCATGCGTCGCGAAGTTTATTTTGTGAGTCTGGATGGTAAAAAATCAGGAAAGTTATCGGCTCAAACAGGTACCAATCAGGCTGATTTCAGCTCAGGCTTTCAATATTTCATCAATACCTTTACAAATACTGAAACACCCAATGTCATCACCCTTCATGATCAGACCGGAAAGCTGATCCGGACTCTTGAAGAAAATAACGATTTAAAAAAGCTCTTGAAAGAATACTCCATCGGCAAAAAAGAATTTTTCAGATTTAAAACCTCAGAAGGAGTTGATTTAAATGGGTGGATGATTAAACCAGCCAATTTCGATCCGACCAAAAAATATCCGGTTGTGATGACCCAGTATAGTGGTCCAAATTCTCAGCAAGTGCTCGATCAATGGGGCATTGGCTGGAACGATTATTTGGCGCAGGAAGGTTTTGTTGTGGCCTGTGTCGATCCGCGCGGAACAGGTGCTCGTGGCGAGGAATTCCGAAAAATGACCTATCAGCAACTGGGGAAATTCGAGTCGGACGATCAGGTTGAAGCAGCCAAATATTTAGGAACACTCTCGTTCGTCGATAAAAACAATATTGGCATTTGGGGATGGAGTTATGGTGGTTTTATGGCTGCACTTTGCATGGAAAAGGGAGCCGATGTTTTTAAAGCCGGAATCTCGGTTGCTCCGGTTACCAACTGGCGTTTTTACGACAGCGTTTACACTGAGCGGTACATGCGCACCCCAAAGGAAAACCCTGATGGATACGATGACAATTCACCACTTTCGCACGCTGAAAAAATTAAAGGAAATTACCTGATTATTCACGGATCAGCAGATGATAACGTGCATTTTCAAAATACCATGGAATTTACCGAGCGAATGGTTCAGGCAGGAGTTCAGTTCGACATGGCAGTCTATACCAACCGGAATCATGGTATCCGTGGCGGTAATACAAGCATGCACCTTTACACCAAGATGACGAATTATCTGAAAGAAAAACTACAGGAAAAATAGAATTGAGAGGAGTCCAAAACAAATGCAGTTTCATTGTTTTATTCTAACTTTAAACAATCAATTTTAAGCACGATATTCATAATATATTATAGCTAATCAACACAAAATACGTGAAGTTGAAAACTTTACCAACCCATATAATCGTTTTCTTCCTTTCCATCATCTTGTTAGCAGGATGCAGCAAAGATGCCCCATCTCAGAATCCTCCTGCGACAAATAATTCTTTTGCCAAAGGTGCCGACATTAGCTGGCTGCCGCAAATGGAAGCTACCGGATACAAGTTTTACAACGATAAGGACAAGGAAGAAGATTGTTTCCAGATTTTGAAAGATCACGGAATCAACTCCATTCGGTTACGCACATTTATTAATCCTTCGGATGATCGGGCAAGCGGCCATTGCAGCAAAGACGAGACGGTTGCGATGGCTGTTCGCGCTCGAAAATTTGGAATGAAGGTGATGATCGATTTTCATTACAGCGATACCTGGGCCGATCCAAGCAAACAAGTAAAACCTAAAGCTTGGGAAGGGCACGACTTCCCCACCCTTTTAAGTGATCTCTATACCTATACGTTTGATGTGATGACCGCCTTGAAAACGGCCGGAGTTTCACCCGACTGGGTTCAGGTTGGAAACGAAATTCCAGATGGAATGGTTTATCCTGAAGGAAGTTCGACAAACTGGCCACAACTGGTACAACTGATAAATAAGGGTTACGAAGCTATCAAAGCAGTTAGTCCGCAATCGAAAGTCATTCTGCATGTCGATCAGGGAAACAACAATGAGCGATTCAGATGGTGGTTTGATGCTGCAACTGCAAACGGCGCCAAATACGACATCATTGGATTATCGTATTACCCTTACTGGCTCGAAGGAAAACCAGATTATACACTTTCAATTGATGATTTAGGGAAAAACATGAACGACATAGCCTCGCGCTACGGAAAAGAAGTGATGGTGGTTGAAGTAGGCGGCGAAGACATTAAAGCACAAAACACTTACGACATGCTGATTGCCGTTCAGAAGAAAGTACTGGAAGTACCCGAAAATAAAGGCTTGGGTGTGTTTTACTGGGAACCCGAAGGAGCCCGAAGTTGGAGTCATTATGCATTGAGTGCCTGGAGCGACGATGGAAAACCTACAAAAGCCATGGATGCATTTCTCTGGAAGGACAATTAACCACACCTAAAAATACTGAGAATCCTGATTCTTCCGTTTAATAAACGCAGCATCCTTTTTTGACAAATTAGGGTAATTCACCATAGAAACGGTATAATTGTAGGGCCAACTCAGGAAACCATGAAAATAAAAAACAGATCTATTCAGAAAAACAGAATCATCAAAATAACAATACTCGCGTTTGTACTTTTAATACTTAACACCGGATTTTTATTTGCGCGTGAAAAAAAAGTCAAGGAAAAAAAAACGACTCCAACGTTTGGCATACTTACCGGTTTTGTTGTCAACGATGAATTTAACGAACCGCTCGAAAAAGCCGTCATCACCATTCCCGGAACTTTAATCAGCGTATTAACCGATCAACAGGGCAAGTACACGCTGAAAATGAAGGGTGGCGATTATTTTATGGAGGTGAATTATCCCGGTTATTTCAAAAAGCAATACAACATGTCGGTTTCTGACGGCATCACGACCCCCATGTTTATTATCAAACTGAAAGCCAATGCTGTTGGACGAACCTTGCAGCGCAAGATTACCTCGTTCGAAAACAAACCCCAGTTTCCGCAAAACCTCGAAAATATTTCAACATGGAAAACAACAGAACAGACAGGCCATCAGGAATTTAATGAGCTATTCCGAACAATCCCTTCAGTGAACCTTTTAAGCAACGGTAGCGGATTTAACGACTCCGAAATTGGCTTCCGTGGAAATGATGCGACACATACTTCGTACACTTTCAATGGTATTTTGCTGAATAATCCGGAAACCGGTAAAGTAAATTCATCAATGCTATCGGGCATGACCGACTGGGCCGGGCAAATTCAGGTGTTTAGCGGACAAGCAGCCAATCTTCAAAGCCAAACCAATTCAGGTGGATTGGTGAATGTACTCCCAATCGCGCCACACGAAAAAGCTGGTGCCGACATTTTAGCGATCTACGGAAACGAAGGTTTCCTGAAGACATCGGCAACTGTTCATTCCGGATTATCGAAAAAAGGACTTGCTTCGTCCATCCAAATTTCGCGCACAGCGGGAGACGGATTGGTCCAAAACACCGATTTCGAGCAATATGGATTTTCAGTGAACATTCAGAAAGAATTCAATCAATTTCACACACTCATTTTGAACGCGAATACGGTTATCCAACAGCACGACCGAAATTTTCCGGATTCGATTGGTGCCTATAACCGCTACGGAACAAAGTACAATTCGAATTGGGGTTATCTCGACAAAAAGCCATTCTCGACTAGCACAAATTACGGGCGGAGCCCGATAGTTAGTTTAACTCACGATTGGCGACTACGCGTTAAAACACACGTCATCACCCAGATTTATGGACAGTTTGACCGCTCAGCTCAAAGCATGCCTGGTGGCTCTAAAGATGTTAGTTTACCAAGAGATACGGTCGGTTTAGTTCTGTTCGATCAGGTTACTGACTGGAACAAAGGTATAGCAGTTTCAAAAATGGGAGCTTCTCGCCTGCCCGATGCCAGTGGTAAATTCATCAATTCAGAGACTTCAGGAATATCGGTTCTTTCAAACATTGGCAGTGAAACTCGTCTGGGATTGCGAACTATAGTCACCCAAAACATCAACAAGCAAACTAATTTTAGCGCCAGCATCAACCTGGAAGACTATAGAGCCAGCCACTTTGGTGCTGTGAGCAATCTGCTCGGATCTGACGGATATACCAGTTATTTCGATGTCAACCACACGGAAGGATTTCCAGTTGAAAACCTGTTTCAATCCACATTTCTGACTAAATATAATTCGGCCGACAAATCGGGCTACAATTACAATTCCGAAATTCAAAGCAGTGGGGTGTCAATGCGGCTAAATTACGAAACGAAGCGGGTTAATTGGGTTATGGCAGGATCGGCTTCCGTGCAGAATATGCTTCGAACTGATTATTTTAACTATTTGACGACTGATCCCGCGAGGAAAACTGAAGCAACTCTCCTACCCGGCGGGCATATTCAGACCGGAATAAATTTTAAGTTAAGGAAATACTATTCCATTCACGTGAACCTAGCTTACGGTTCGTATCAGCCCTTATTTACCACAATTTTCCCCTCAGGAAACAATTGGAAAAATGAAGGCACCAAAAACGAACAGGTTTTCGATGCAGAACTGGGCTACACAATTTTCAGTCGGAGGCTGAAAGTGGAAGCACTGGCTTATCGTTCTCAAATAACCAACCGATCCATGGTTAGATATTCGAATCTGAATACAGATGATGCTTTTGGAGTGGTAAATGGTTTAGCGGAAGTGCATCAGGGCGTTGAGCTGAAATCGTCGTACAAACTCACCAAAAATTTACAAATAAACCTGAATGGCTCGCTGGGCGATTGGAAATATGACAAAGACAACCAAGCCATAATCTACGACACGAACAAAGAAATCGCCGATAAAAACGGACTCGGAATAAAAGGGTTAAGGGTTGCGAACACCCCTCAACTCAGTCTGTTTGCCGAAGCAGAGTACCGTTGGATGCACAACTTTTATATTAGGCTGAATTACTACCGGGCCGAACAAATTTATACGCCATTTGGATTATACGATTTCAAAGGTCTGGATAAGGTTGACTACAACTACAAACAAACTCAAATTCCTAAATACGATTTGATTGGCTTCAGTGGAAATTATCTGCTGCAACTCAAAAAATCGCTTACATTAAACCTGATTTTTGGTGCACAGAACCTGTTAGATACCGAATACATCGAACAGTCATCCACCAATATTCCCGAAGGAGATCCGAAATATACCAGCAATCAGGTTTACTATGGCATGGGACGAACCTGGTTTGCAGGTATAAAGGTTCAGTTTTGAAAATAGCACTTAGGCTATTTAGGGATCAATTTATAAATTGATCCAACGTCATTACACCCCTTAATAAAAAAAAGCCTTATAAATCAATGATCTACAAGGCTTTAATGTTTCTAAAAGTGACCCAACTGGAGTTTAAACGTGTTCTTTTTCCCCAGCTGATTATCAATGTTTTACAAAGTGCTTATTTCAATAGGTCTCGATATAGTCTCGACTGATATTCAATTAATTACAATACAAATATATGCAAATTATATTGAAAACATTTTAAATATCTCTTAAATTTTATCCACAAAAGCTATTATTGCTATGACTTAATGTTGGACTAATCATCTACTTAAATGCTTCCATGTGGTTTGCCATCCAAAAACGAACCCATTGAAAAATGATTTTTCCAACAGGGAATAGTATTTCATGGATTTGTTAATACCTCCCATGTGCTCGGGCTCTAAAACGATGGTCATTCCTTTGATTCGTTTTATTACCCATTTCATTAATGGATTTTCAAGACTAAACATTTCCTTAATCTCTTTATCCTTCATGTATGTAAAATATTGCTTGTCGTTTGATGTAGAATTTTCAATGGTAAAATAATCTAAATCTATGTCGAAATAAATTTGTTAAATCTTTTTTGCTTCAACGAATTTCATTAGATTTTCATAATTCTCAAATTTCTTTATATCAATACTTCGTTTAAAACTTAGTTATTTATTTGATTTACAGCAAAATAACTGATTATTTATTAGTATAAAACCGTAGGGACTTGTATCTTTAAAATATTAATTATCAGTTGATTACTTCAATCATGACC
>JBBQXI010000261.1:0-6080 GCA_038209805.1 Bacteroidales bacterium
CAGCGTTGGGTGATGTCGAAGGCCAAATGCACTGCTCCGGTAAAACGTCTTTGGATTTCGTCGCTCACCGAAGAAGCCATCCGTGAGGGTTTTTCTCATTTACAGCCCGGAAGTAAATTTGATAACCTTTATGCCGCAGGAAGTGCCCGTGCCATTGGCGACTGGCTTTTGGGAATGAATGCAACGCGACTTTACACGCTCAAATATGGCCAGAACAAGCAGGTTTTGTCCATCGGAAGGGTACAAACTCCTACTCTGGCTATCATTGTCAACCGACAAAAAGAAATTGATGCGTTCAAGCCTGAACCATATTTCGAAATTAAGACCATATACCGCGAAGCGACATTCTCGGCAGCTTCCGGCCGTTTCCAAAATCGTGACGACGCGGCGCAGGTTTTGGAAGAAATCAGTAAAGATGAGCTTGTCGTTGGTAAAATTGAAACTAAAAATAGCATTGAACAGCCTTTGCGACTGTTCGATTTAACTTCGTTACAAGTCGATTGCAACCGGAAGTTTGGTATGGGTGCTGAAGATACACTGCGGACAATTCAGTCGTTGTACGAGAAGAAACTGACCACTTATCCGCGTGTTGATACCACATATCTCTCTGATGATATTTATCCGAAAATTCCCGGAATTCTGAAAAACCTGAAAGGATACGAAACACTGACAGCTCCATTGCTTCAGGATAAAATACGCAAAACGAATAAGGTTTTCGACAATGCCAAGATTACCGATCACCATGCCATCATTCCCACCGGACAATTCCGTGCCGATCTGAACCAGTCGGAGAAACAAGTGTTCGATATGGTTGCCAAACGGTTTATTTCGGTGTTTTATCCCGATTGCAAAGTGGCCAATACTACTATTGAAGCCAAGGTTGGCTCGCACGATTTCAAGGCAACCGGAAAGCAAATTCTATCTCCCGGATGGCGTGCTGTTTATATGAACGAGAAAAACCCAGTTCAGAGTGACGAAAACATTCTTCCAATTTTTATAACCGGAGAACATGGTCCACACGAACCCGGACTGCTTGAAAAATTTACTCAACCGCCCAAATACCTAACCGAAGCAACTTTACTGCGTGCCATGGAAACCGCCGGAAAAAGCGTGGATGATGAAGAATTGCGCGAACTGATGAAAGACAATGGCATAGGCCGGCCATCAACCCGCGCGAACATTATTGAAACTTTGTTCCGGAGAAAATATGTGAAAAAAGAAGGTAAACGACTGGTTGCCACACAAACCGGGATCGACCTGATCGACAGCATTGAAAACGAACTCCTGAAATCGGCTGAACTGACAGGCCAATGGGAAAAGAAGCTCCGACTGATTGAACTTGGTCAATACGATGTCACGCATTTCATGGACGAAATGAAGCAAATGGTGACAGAAGTTGTTGATCAAGTTAAACGCTCGCCACGAAAAGTATTTACCTTGGCACCAGAAGAACCTGCCGTTCCGGAGAAAAAAGAAAAAGCTGCTCCAGCCGAACCAGCCGAAACCATTTGCCCGGCTTGCAAAAAAGCAACGTTGAAAAAAGGCAAAAATGCGTGGGGTTGCTCCGATTGGAAAGAGGGTTGCCGGTTTATTATTCCGTTCGAATTCATGGGTAAAAAGCTCACCGATGCACAGATTAAGCGCTTGGCTGAAAAAGGGAAAACTACACTGATCAAAGGATTCAAACAGGATGACGATACGGTGGATGGCTTTCTGGAATTAACTTCAGACTTCAAAATCAGTTTTTCCGAGGCTGAGCCCGAAAAGTTGGTTTGCCCATCATGCAAGGTTGGCGAAATAGTAAAAGGAAACACAGCATGGGGATGTACTAATTTTAGAGGTGGCTGCAAACTGCGTATCCCATTTGAACTTCAAGGGATAAAAATCAGCGAAAGTCAGGTTGCTCAACTGGTCTTGAAAGGCCAGACACGACCATTTTTCAGCGCCAATGGTACAAAAAAAATATCCGGAATCTTCAGATTTGATGCCGGATATCAGGTGAAATATCAGGAGAAATAATGCCAGAAAGGCGCAAAGTCACGAAGAATTAAACTTCATGGAACTTAGCGCCTTCGTGTCGTTGTGGCAAAATATTAGATTTTGATGAAAATTAAATCACCGGTAATCGGATCGATGTAAAAATTCTCGCCACGGCTGTTTTTCATCAAAGTATGGCCTTGCGCATCTTTACCCTGAATGGTCACTTTCGAAACATTTTCGTTTCCAAGTTTAATATGAATACTTGAGCCTTGTTTGGATGTAGCGGCTGCGACATTTCCTTTCATTTTTATCGGAAACGAGTATTGAGCGAATTCTTCAGGCTTGATGAAACTCAAATCACCCGTATTTTCATTCACTGTAAAAAATTCACCATTGTCATTTTTAAATACCGGAGCGCCATTGCTAACCCCAACAACTGTCATCATCGTTTTATGGATTTCGACTTTCGGATAAACCTTCATCGCCCGCTCTGTTGAAACTGCTGTTTTAGTCTTTTCAACCACCTGTGCGTACATATCAATCGGCAATGCCTGAACTGCAAGAATTGCAGCTGTAGTTAACACGACTCTTGTATTACTTCCTGACTTTTTAAATACGTTTTCCATTTCTTTAGTTTTAATCGTTAAATTATTTATTATCAAACAATTATCCTCCAATCATAGTTCCGCGACAATTTGCCGATCCGCATTTGCACGGGTACATTTCTCTTCGTTCCTCGAACGAAAGTTCCAAGTTAGAATTGAATCCCAATTGGTAATCGAAATTGAGCTCTTCACCTGCTGTAATTTCGCGCATCGCATAGATGTAAGGCCGCTCGTCGAAATACATCACTTCACAACTCGGATCGCAACTGTGATTGATAAACCGGGCATCGTTTCCACCACGTTCGCCATCAATTGCCATGGTTTCGCTCAGGTTCATCACATAAACCAGACTGGTTAAGCCATTGGCCATTTCTGTAGGCAAATTTGATTTCAGCACATGCTCACCAGTGTATTCCAGAATTCGGGTTCCTTTGGGAATTGTTTTCTTAGCAAACACACCCTTTCCGTGCACCGGTGAGTTTTTAACAACCGTAAAATGTCTTTCTAAGGTAATCATCTCCATTATATTCAGGAAATTAGAAATACTTTGTTTTCAAATTAAATCTCAAATAAAAGACAAACAAATCTTTTATTTGTTCAATTCTGAAAATATAATAATTGTTCGATGCAGAAATGTGCATTCAAACCGCCATTGATTTGAACCTAATAAAACACAAAAGCCCTGTAAACAAATTGCTTACAAGGCTTTCCAATACAGTAATTTCTTTCAGTATTATGGAACAACAACGAATTCGTTCTTACCCGATTTCAGATTAATGGTGACAAACTGATCCATCTTTTTTCGGGAATCTACAGTTATTACTTTCCCATTTTGACTGATCTTTTTTCCGGATAGCTTTAAAGTAGCCGTGCTGTTAGCCGGAACGACAACCTCATAATTGATCGTATTTTTAATACGTTTCCAACGCGATTGTATCTTTCCGTAAGGACCGTCATGACTAGCTTCAAACGAATTCAGGCCTTTCACAAAGTGAGGTTCGAGCACTATATTTTTAAAGCCAGGCTGAGCAACATCAGGTTTCATTCCGCCTAAAGCTTTATAGTACCACGCTCCAATTTCGCCAAACATGATGTGGTTGAGCGAAATATCTTTGGTCGCGTCAATTGGCCAGTTTTCGTATAACGAGGTTGCACCGTTCACAATCCACCATCCCCAAGATGGAAATGTTTCCTGAGCAGCCACTTCATAAGCCAGATCGGAATACCCGTTTTCACTCAAAGCATTTAGGATAGTCTTTGTTCCAAGCAAACCAACATCCAAATGTTTATTATCAACAATTACCCGGTTAGCAAGATTTTCAGCCACTTTAGCTTTTAAATTCTCCGGAACAATCCCCCAGAAAAGGGGAGCACTCAATTCGGTTTGCAAACCAGTTCCATACATTCCGGTTTCAGAATTGAGGTACTTGGCATTAATGGCTGAAGAAATTTTAGTAGCCAACGTCGTGTATTTCTGAAAATCAGCTTCATGTCCCAAAATTTTAGCGGCTTTGGCCAAAATTGTTGCATCCACAAAGTAATAAATCGACGAAGTCAGTTCTTTCGGCGTAACCGATTTCACAGGCACCCAATCGCCCAGTCCCCAGTCGGTTAAACCATTCGGACTAATATCAGTAATGTGGTCAATATATCTCCGGATGTTGTCGTAGCAGTCAGCCAATAACTTTGAATCGCCATAAAACAGGTAGATATTCCACGGAATAATAGCAATGGTACTGGTCCAGTCAGGGCCGTTTGCCCAAGTATAACCCCAGCCGCTGGTTGGAATAATGTTAGGTAAAACTCCATTTGGTTGCTGCTCATCGCGGTGATCGGCCAGCCATTTTTCGTATACGGTAATACCGTCAAAATTGTACAAGCCGGTTTCGCTGGCAATATGTGCATCACCAGTCCAACCATTCTTTTCACGCTGCGGGCAATCAGTTGGGTAACCTTGTAAATTTGATAAATACGAAACATTAGTTGCTTTCCAGATTTTATTCAGTGTTTCATTCGAGCTGCTGACCTGACCAACCGGAGGAACATCGCTGTGCATAAAAATTCCTGTCAGGCTTTTGATTTCAACCGGACGATCGCTGTTAACCTCAATGTATTGAAACCCTTTGTAATTGAAATGCGGCCAGAATGTTTCAACACCTTCGCCGCTCAAAATATAAATATCGGTCTGGAAAGGATCGGTGTCATCAGTTGGGCGATAATGAACGTCGATATTAGACTGATTTGCAGAGCCGTCTTTATTCAACATTTCAGCATGCTTCAGACGAATTTCGGTTCCGCGCTCACCTGTCACACTGATGCGGCTGATTCCGGCAATGTTGCGTCCCAGATTATACACCGATTTCAGTTCACTCATTTTATTCACACTAACCGGAGTAATTTCTTCCACAAAACGAATCGGGTGTAATTGCTGAGCAACAATATTTTGTGAAGGCGCATTCACCGGAATCGCATTTTCCCATTTCGAATCATCGAAACCTGCCATATCCCAATCGGGTTGATTTAAACGCGCATCTTGATGTTCTGCAGTATAAATACTGTTGAAAATGATTGGACTGAGCGAAGTTTTCCAATTGATTCCTGAAGAAATAACTTCCTCATGTCCATCCTGATAGGTGATTCGCAGGTCGAGACAAAATTTGGGGCGGTCGCGCCATGGAGCCTGGTCGAAATACCAAACGGCAGTTGATTGGTGATTATACCAACCGTTTCCAAGCAAAACTCCCAGAACCACATCTTTCGAATTCACCAGCGAAGTTACATCGTAAGTTACATACAAAGTACGGCGGTCGAAACGGGTGTACATCGGGTCGAGCCTGTGATCGCCTACGCGCTGTCCGTTAATTGTAAGTTCGGACAAACCTGCCGTGGCCAAATAAACACGCGCACTTTTCACTTTTCCTGATGGATGAAACTGTTTGCGGAAATACGGCGCTGGTTTCAGGGCAATATCTTTCGAATCCGAAATCCACTCGCCTTTCCAATTGCTGATTTGCATCATTCCGGTTTCGAAACTGGCAACTGTTGATGGAGCTGACTTTTGCTGATCTTTATTCCACAAAATCACTGACCAGAAATATTTGGTAAACGGCTGCAAAGCTTTTCCCTGATAGGAAACCAACATATTTGAACCTGAAACTTGTTCGGTATCCCAGCAGTTTCCTTTTCCGCTGGCTACCTGAACTGAATCAATTCCGACAATCACCTGATAAGCCGATTGCAATGCGCCTTCGCGATTGTCAATCATTTGCCAGTGCAGACGAGGAGCTGTAGCGTCGATTCCGATGGGATTTACGAGATATTCGCATTGTAAATTGGTGACTTGGCTCTGTTGTGCCTGTGTTTGAATGGAGATCAGTGCCAGTAGAAAAAGGCAAAAGAATCGGATTGATTTCATGAAATATTGGTTTAGGTTGAGATTCCAAAGATAACTAAACACAGATTATTGTTTAACTTTAATCCATCATTTTAATAAGC
>JBBQXI010000262.1:0-6064 GCA_038209805.1 Bacteroidales bacterium
TAGGCCTTCGAAAGCAGCGAATTTCATGGGTTGATAATGGGCAATATCGCGTGCAGAACTATCGCCTGTGAAAATGGTGTAGATAATTGCCAGAAAACCAAAAATGGAGCTAACCACAATACTCTTCCGTGCAAAAACAATATCTCGGCCTTTCAGGATATACCAGGCAGAAATGCCAATTACAAAAATGGCCGCCAAAACGAATGATGACGAAGTGGTGTGCAAAAACTTATGAACGGCCATGGGCGAGAACAATACTTCCCAAAAACTGGTCATTTCCATTCGGGCAGTTTCAGGATTGAAAACCATACCTACAGGCTTTTGCATCCAACCATTGGCAACTAAAATCCATAAGGCTGATAAATTGGCTCCAATAGCTGTCAACCAAGTTGCCGTTAAATGAAATCCTTTACTCACCTTGTTCCATCCAAAAAACATGATGGCAATGAAAGTAGACTCCATGAAGAAAGCCAGAATTCCCTCAATGGCAAGCGGCGCGCCGAAAATGTCGCCCACAAACCACGAATAATTCGACCAGTTGGTACCAAACTCGAATTCAAGAATAATACCAGTGGCGACGCCAATCGCAAAGTTGATTCCAAAGAGGGTCATCCAGAATTTGGTAATGCGCTTCCACTCCGGATTTCCGGTTTTAACGTAGAGCGTCTCCATAATGGCGATAATAATCCCCAGACCAAGTGTCAAAGGCACAAAAATCCAGTGGTACATGGCCGTAAGTGCAAATTGCGCCCTTGACCAATCGACTAAAGATGTACTAATTCCTTCAAGCATAGGTTTTTTTATTAATAAATTAGTTGATATTTGTTAGATTCTCAAGCACATGATTGCTCCGATCTGAATCATTATCAAAATTTGTCTTCAGGAAATTGGGGAAGAAAAAGATTTTCAGGATAACAAACATGATAAAAAGCTTGATCAGGATGACCAACCAAACCTGTTTACCCCAGCGGGGAAGGTTCGAAAATCCATCATAGTAAAACCGGAAAGTACGTTTAAATACATTCATATTTTGGGTTATAAACGGTTTAAATAGTTGACATCTAAAGTTAATTTGAAATTCACGATTATAAAACCCCCTGACCACTAAAACAAGATCAATAATATTGATAGCTGATAGATTCTACCGAAAATAATTGAATTATAGTATATTACAAGGAAATAAGCCATTTTTAACGAGATTTATTTGTACTTTTTCGCCGCTGTTATTGAACAAATACCAGTTTCAATCCTTATTTACGTCGATCAACGACCAGCCCAGAACTTATGAGTGAAGAATTAAAATGTATTCATTGCGGAAATTCGTGCGGAAATTCTCCTGTTATTTTCGAGGGAAACCCATTCTGCTGCTCTGGCTGCTCTACCGTTTATCAAATCCTGAATACCAATCAGCTCAAGCAATATTACCAGATCGAACCCATGCAGGGTATCCGAATTGAAGACGAAAAAAAACCTGCCGACGAAACATACGCCTTTCTCGATCTTGATAAATTCAAATCCAAAATCCTTACTTTTTCTGAAGGTGGCTTCTCTAAAGTCAGCTTTTTCATTCCTGAAATTCATTGCGCATCGTGCATCTGGCTTTTAGAAAATCTCAATAGTCTGAATCCGGGCATCATTCAATCCATAGTTAATTTTCCGAAGAAAGAAATCAACATTACCTTCAGAGAAAACGAAATTTCACTCCGGAAGCTGGTCGAATTGCTGGTTAGCATCCATTATATTCCTGAAATTAACCAGCATAGCATTGACAAACCTTCGACCGATCAGTCAGACAAAAAACTGTTCATCAAAATAGGCATTGCCGCATTCAGTTTTATGAATGCTATGATTTACCATTTTCCGCAATACCTTCCCGGACACGAATTTTTGGAACCAGATATCCGCCGAATGTTTGGTTGGCTTAGTGTTGCATTGGCCATTCCTGCATTAACCTACAGCGCCAGCGATTATTTCCTTACCGCATACAAAAGTCTAAAAAAAGGAATCATCAGTATCGATTTGCCAATCGCCATGGGATTAATCATGCTTTTCAGTCAAAGTTTAATCGAAATCATTTCAGGAAAAGGCATTGGCTACATCGATTCGTTAACCGGACTCGTCTTTTTTATGCTGATTGGCCGCTGGTATCAGGGGAAAACCTATCAGGCTCTTTCCTTTGAGCGCGACTACAAAACTTATTTCCCATTGGCTGTGACCCAAATCACCGACTCTGGCAATCAAACCATTGCTCTGGAAGACTTGAAAGCTGGTGACCGGATTCTGGTCAGAAATCAGGAAATTGTGCCAGCCGATTCGATCCTGAAAAGTGAAATGGCAAGCATCGATTACAGCTTTGTAACAGGCGAGGCGATGCCAGTTCCGAAAGCGGCAGGCGATTTTGTTTTTGCCGGAGGTCGACAAATCGGAAATGCCATTGAACTAACGATCGAGAAAGAAGTTCAGCAAAGCTACCTCACACAGCTGTGGAACCAAACAGAAAACCCATTTACTGCCGACAATAAGCTAAAAACAATCATCAACCGGGTAAGTCAGTATTTCACCATTGTTGTGGTACTGATTGCCATTGCATCCGGCATTTTCTGGCATTTCAACCGGCCTGAAATTGCGATTTTCGCGTTTACTTCGGTGCTTATTATTGCCTGCCCATGCGCCTTGGCCTTAACAGTCCCGTTCACCTTCGGAAGCACGATGCGCCAGTTTGGCCGAAAAGGCTTTTACCTGAAAAATACAGCAGTAATCGAACATCTGTATAAAGTTGATACCGTTGTTTTCGACAAAACAGGCACCATTACAAACGCACAAATGTCTGACATCCGATTTATTGGGAAGAAACTAAGCAAAGAACAGTTGGGGATGATTAAGTCGCTGGTGTTCCATTCGTCGCACCCACTGAGCAAGACTATATTCAATTTCATTGAGGCAGATAAATTGCTCGAAGTGAGCGATTATCAGGAGATTCCTTCGCTTGGGATTTCAGGAAAAATAAATGGAATCAAACTAAACATCGGCTCGAAATATTTTGTTAGTGGCGATAAAACGGAGAATGAGAATCTAAAAACAGAAGTCTGGGTTTACCTCGACGATTCGGTTGTAGGTTATTTTCAGCTTGAAAACGAATATCGCCAGGGATTGGGTGAATTGATCCAAAAGTTGCAAAAAACACATGATCTTCATTTGCTAACTGGTGACAATGATGCAGAAAAATCCAATCTGGTTCGTATTTTCGGGACAGAAAAGAACCTTCATTTCAACCAAACACCGACCGATAAATTGGAATACATCAAAGAATTACAAAAACGAGGCAAAAAGGTTCTAATGATCGGCGATGGGTTGAACGATGCCGGAGCGCTGAACGAAAGTAATGTAGGAATTGTGGTAGCCGATAATGTATTCAACTTTTCGCCAGCTTGCGATGCCATCCTTCAATCGGACAAGTTTGCCAGTCTGGACAAGTTCATGCGCTTTACCCACCGAAGTATGCGAATTGTTTACGCAGGATTTCTCATTTCTTTTATGTACAACTTGATAGGTTTATCGTTTGCAGTTCAGGGAACATTGACACCGATAGTGGCGGCGATACTAATGCCAATAAGTTCAGTTTCAGTAGTGATTTTTGCTAGTTTTTCAGTAAGTTTATCAGCAAAAGTGGTTAAATTTTAAAGAGATAATATGTCAGTTGTTTTCATTTTGGTTTTTGCGGCAATCATTATGGCTGGTGCATTCTTAATCGCCTTTATTTGGTCGGTCAAGAATGGACAATATGAAGACACCTACACCCCATCGGTCAGGATGTTGTTTGATGATCCGCCGGTGAAAGTGGCAGAGGGAACCGAAAAACCGAAAAAGGAGGATGGCGAGGGGAAAAAGTCGCAGTGATCAGTCGCAATTGAGTGAGCATATTGTTGTGAGATACGAGTTTATTAACCAAAGACCCGAAACCCGAAACAAAAAATATAACTAAACAAATCAATATGGAATTACAAAAATTTTCGTACGACAACCGCATGACCCGGAACTTTGCGATTGCAACTATTGTCTGGGGTGTCGTTGGACTATTGGCAGGTTTGCTGATTGCCCTTCAGATTTTTATTCCTGCAATGAATTTCGGATTGGAGTTTACCACATTCGGGCGAACGCGTCCGGTTCATACCAATGCGGTCATCTTTGCCTTCGTCGGAAATGCGATTTTTACAGCAGTGTATTATTCGTTGCAGCGATTGCTGAAAACCCGAATGTACAGTGAAACCCTCGGCAAAATCCATTTTTGGGGCTGGCAGTCCATTATTGTTGCTGCAGCTGTCACACTCCTTTCCGGATTCACCGTTGGCAAGGAATACGCCGAACTGGAATGGCCCATTGACATTGCCATTACGCTCATTTGGGTGGTATTTGGATGGAACATGTTTGGAACTATTTTGCAGCGCCGTACGAGCCACATATACGTCTCCATTTGGTTTTATATTGCAACCTGGGTTACTGTTGCTGTTCTGCATATATTTAACTCGCTGGCAGTACCGGTTAGTTTCATGAAAAGTTATACGCTCTATGCCGGAGTTCAGGATGCTTTGGTGCAATGGTGGTATGGTCACAATGCCGTGGCTTTCTTCCTGACAACTCCTTTCCTTGGGTTGATGTATTATTTTGTTCCAAAAGTCTCCGGGCGTCCTGTATATTCCTACAAACTTTCGATCGTTCACTTTTGGTCTCTCATTTTCCTTTACATCTGGGCAGGTCCGCACCATTTATTGTATAGCTCGTTGCCCGATTGGCTTCAAGCGCTGGGAACTACATTCTCGGTGATGCTGATTGCTCCTAGTTGGGGTGGAATGATCAACGGATTGCTCACTTTGCGAGGTGCTTGGGATAAGGTGAGACGCGATCCAATCCTGAAAATGTTTGTGGTTGGTATTACCGCTTACGGAATGGCAACTTTCGAAGGGCCGATGTTATCGTTCAAAACAGTAAATGCCATCAGCCACTTTACCGACTGGACTATTGGTCACGTTCACATTGGCGCACTGGGCTGGAACGGGATGTTGACTTTTGGGATGATTTACTGGTTGGTTCCGCGATTGTACAATACTAAACTTTATTCAGTAAAACTGGCCAATATCCATTTCTGGCTGGCCACTCTGGCGATTGTATTTTACGCCGTTCCACTTTATATCGGCGGAATTACCCAGGCGTTGATGTGGAAGCAATTTACTCCGGATGGATTCCTGAAATATCCGAATTTTCTGGAAACAGTTGCCCAGTTGATCCCAATGTACACCATCAGGGCCTTTGGTGGTGCATTGTATGTGACCGGCTTCCTGATTCTGGTATTCAATATCGTAAAAACAATTAAGGCTGGTTCATTTGTTGCTGAAGAAGAAGCGCAGGCTCCGGCATTGCATTCCGAATCAGAAATAAAGACTCAATCGGAAACATGGCATCGATTCCTCGAACGCAAGCCAATCCGTTTCCTGATTTTTGCAACCATTGCCATCCTGATTGGTGGAGTTGTTGAAGTGATTCCGACCTACCTAATCAAATCGAATATACCGACCATTACCAGCGTAAAACCTTATACTCCGCTCGAATTGCAAGGAAGAGACATTTACGTGAAAGAAGGTTGCTACAATTGTCACTCTCAAATGGTGAGGCCGTTTCGATCTGAAACCGAACGATATGGTGAATATTCTAAAGCGGGCGAATCGGTCTATGACCATCCGTTCCAATATGGATCAAAACGTACAGGGCCAGATTTAGCACGCGAAGGGGTAAAAACCGGAAAGCTATACAAACCGAACGCCTGGCATTATAATCATTTTATCGATCCGCAAAAGATGAACGAAGCTTCCATCATGCCTAAATACCCATGGTTGGCTAAAAAAGAAATCGATATTCAATCGACACCGGCAAAAATAAGGGCAATGAAAATTTTAGGAGTGCCCTATCCCGACAATTACGAACAGCAAGCCATTGTGGATTTAAAAGCTCAGGCCGATAGTATTGCCAAAGATCTCGGGGCAAACGGTATTCAAACCGACAGTAACCGCGA
>JBBQXI010000263.1:0-6051 GCA_038209805.1 Bacteroidales bacterium
ACCGCCACCACTTGGACGACTACCTTCTTTTTTCTCTTCAGCTTTATTTACAACAATTGTCCGGCCTTCAATCTCAGCGTTGTTCAGTTCTTCAATTGCTTTTTTAGCTTCTTCTTCGTTCGTCATTTCTACAAAACCAAATCCCTTTGATCTTCCAGTAGCTCTGTCAGTAATAATTTTTACGGATGTTACTTCTCCGTATTCTTCAAAAATTTCCTGTAATTCGCTTTCCTCAATTTTAAAGGGAAGGCTGCCAACAAAAATGTTCATAAATAACTGTTTAAATAATGGATAAATATATTTTCCAAAAGTAGTTATATTTTGATTCAAAATACGTTTGGGAAAAGATTTTATTCGGCAACGCATTTTTTTTTGCCTTTTTTATCAACCTAAGCTTTAATTGGTTACAGCGAATCCGGTTTGACTTTCCATTTACAACCAACGCCTGATTGTAATTCAGTATAGCCAAAATGCCTCTCGTTAGAACCCACACTCAAAATTCACGACCATAAATACACCATTACTTTAGATAAAGAATGTAACTGTAATATCATTCTTTTACCGTTAAGTTGATCAGAATTTATAATTTTTCAGCATGCTAATTTCCTTTCAAAAACTTTCATTATTCAAACTGAGTCTAAATTACCTCATTTTTACTTTTTTATATAAATCAAACCATATCTTATAATTGCTTTATTTTAATACATTTCAACTTCTATAATGAAAGCACAAGACTCCAATTACTTACAATTACACTTTTACCACATTTGTAGTATTAGATAAAACTTATACTTTTGGATTCAATTCAGGGTGCTGTGGCTTAGTCTATTGTATTTCACATCATTCGAAGATAAAAAATATAAAAAACCAAAAATTAATTAACCGAGTTCCTCACCGGAGCCTGAGTTTGCTGTATTATGATTTTAATTCAGCCAATGATCAGAAGAACCAAACATCACATGAAAAAACTATTTTTCTTACTCCTCCTAATTAGTACCCAAATCTCTTACAGTCAGGAAATCAAACCCAAAGAAACATCACTCGAATTTTATGGCTTTATTAGGTACGAAGCCTATCTGGATAGCTACAAAGGTCTAAATGCCGCTAATGAACAGTTTTACGTTGTTCCGCTTTATGGGGGAATGGATGCCAACGGAAAACACATAAACGAAACACCAACCTACAATTTTTCTTCAATGGCAACTCGCGTAGGAGTGAGAATTGCTGGTCCGGTAATTTTTAATGCCAAAACTTCGGCAAATATCGAGACCGACTTTGCAGGCGATTTGGGAAACAATCCGGCAATGTTCCGTGTTCGGCAGGCGAATGCAGTATTCGCCTGGAAAAAATCTTCACTGCTGGTCGGACAAACCTGGCATCCTTTCTGGAGTGGAAAAGTGTTTCCAACTGTAGGAGGGCTGAACACCGGTTGTCCGTTTCAGCCTTTTAACCGTAGCCCTCAGGTTCGTTTCGATTACAAAGCGACCTCTTTGCTGACATTGTCGGCAGCTATGATTTCCGAATTTCAGTATAAATCGTATGGTTTCACCAAAATCGATTCGATGAGCGTAAAAGCCATGGCAATCGACAAAAGCGACTGTTTCAACCGGAATGCTGCTCTACCTGAAATGACAGCAAATGTTGAGCTGAATAACGGCGGCTTTACTCTGGGCGTCGGAGCCAGCCTGAAATATATTAAACCAACGCTCTATACCGTTGGAATTTCAGATGGAAAAGACGACAAAAAATACGTTTCTAACAAATTGGCAAGAGGAGTTTCATTTGTTGGATACAGCCAATATGTGAAAAATAAATTTGCGATCCGCGCTAAAGCTGTACTTGGACAAAATATGACCCATCTGACCATTCCCGGTGGATATGGCGTGAAATCTGTTGAACAGGCCACCGGAGAAATGACCTATACACCATATAACACACTAACGGGATTCATAAACGCGGTATATGGCAAAAAATATCAGGTTGGATTTTTGGCAGGCTATCTTAAAAATTTAGGCACATCGGATGCTTTGTACAATTTTGGCTCAAAAAATTCGCCTTCTGTTGTAACACCCGGACTGGTTACCAATGTAGCTTCCATGTATCGCATTGCCCCCAGTTTTGCCATTAACGTTTCCAAAGTCCGACTTGCTTTTGAATACGAACTGACCTCTGCTGAATTCGGGTCTGGTAAAATTGACCTGACCAACGGGCTTTATGACAGCAGTATTAATGCCACAAATCATCGATTACAAATGATGTTGATGTATTCTTTCTAAAAAAAACGATCATGTATTGGGACAATGAACTTGAAACTCTGAAGCGGAATGATCTTGAAAAACTTCAGGTAAAAAGGCTGAAAGCGACCATCCAGTCGGCCATGAATTCGCCGTATTATGGGAATTTGTACAAGCAAGTAGGCTTATCGCCTGATTCTGTAAAATCGGTTTCCGACATTCAGAAATTACCCTTTACCACCAAACAAAACCTGCGCGATAACTTTCCATACGGATTTTTAGGTTTACCCACTAAAGAATTAATCCGCCTGCATAGTACCAGCGGAACCACCGGAAATCCAACGGTGATCTTCCATAACCGCCACGACATTGATTCATGGGCAAACTTAATGGCGCGTTCATTATATTGTGCCGGAGTGCGTGATACCGATGTTTTTCAAAACATATGCGGATACGGTCTATTCACCGGAGGTCTTGGGTTTCAATACGGAGTTGAACGACTTGGATGCCTGAGTATTCCGGCGGGAGCAGGCAACAGTCCTCGTCAGATTAAATTGATGCAGGATTACGGAACCACCGCTATACATGCCATTCCGAGTTACCTGAACCGCTTGTATGAAGTCTTTCTGGAAGAAGGACTAGACCCGAGAAAAGATACTAAACTGCATACATTTGTGATTGGCGCCGAACCACATACAGAGGAACAACGCCAACGAATTGAAGAAATGTATGGCGTAAAAGCATACAATTCTTTTGGTCTGACTGAAATGAACGGTCCTGGTGTTGCTTTCGAATGCACCTACCAGAATGGCTTGCACATTTGGGAAGATGCCTATTTGGTTGAAATTATTGACCCGGAAACTCTGGAGCCTATCGCTGACGGTGACGTTGGCGAATTGGTTCTGACGACACTGGATCGCCAGGCCATGCCACTGATTCGTTATCGCACCCGCGACCTGACAAGAATTTTACCCGGAACCTGCTCATGTGGCCGTACTCATATTCGTCTTGATCGTATTACAGGACGAAGCGACGATATGTTTATCGTAAAAGGATGCAACATTTTCCCCATGCAAATTGAAGGCGTTCTGATGAAAATTCCGGAAGTAGGCGCCGATTATCTGATAACTTTAAAAACGATTGACGGAAACGATGAAATGATCATTGAAGTTGAAGTCAAAAAAGACTGGTTCAATGGCGACATTACGCGTCTTGATAAATTGTCGAGATTGATTACCGGCCAAATCCGCGACGAGGTATTGGTGAAGCCAATCGTTAAACTCGTTGAACCCAATTCGTTGCCAAAATCAGAAGGAAAAGCAGTTCGGGTTAAAGAACTCCGAATCGCTTTGAACTCGTAATTTGCGATTCGAAACTTTTATAATAGACGAAAAGTTCAAGCATTTAAATAGTAAATTATCATTAATAAATTGAGCAATGGCATATCAGGTCTCTATATTTCTGGAAAACAAAATCGGCCACCTCGAAAAGGTTACTGCCGTATTAAAAGCTGCCAAAATCAACATCCACACCATGAACCTGAACCACACTGCCAATGGTTGGGGAATTCTAAATCTGGTTGTTTCAAATCCGGAACTTGCACATAGCCTATTGATTGAAAAAGGTCTGTCGGCAGCATTACGCGAAATTGTGGTTATCGAAATGATTGACCAACCCGGAGGATTGGATGATCTGCTCAAAGGGATTGTGAATGCAGGAGTTAATTTCACCAATGCATACGGGCGATCTGGCTATGAAAATAAAAATGCCTACTTTGTTATCGATCCGGAAGATGTTACTCAGGCGAAAAAAAAATTGCTGGATGCCGGACTAAATATCATGTCCGATGAATCCATTTATGGAACCAACTGATACATTATAATGTATCGCAACAATAAAAACTCAATACAATGATCTGGAACGAAAAAATAGAATGTGCGAGCCGCAACGAAATGCGCGACATTCAATCGGAACGACTGAAAGAAACAGTCACAAGAATTTATCACAATGTGCCCAGCTATAGGCAAAAAATGCAAGCAGTTGGCCTTGTTCCCGATGATATAAAATCGGTCGACGATCTGAGTAAACTGCCATTCACCCTGAAAACCGACTTACGCGACAACTATCCGTTTGGGTTATTTACTGTACCCATGAGCGAGATCGTGCGTATCCATGCGTCTTCAGGAACAACAGGTAAACCGACTGTTGTTGGATACACCCGAAAGGATCTGAACAATTGGGCTGAAATGATAACCCGTGGACTTTGCATGGCAGGCGTCCATCGTGATGATATTGTTCAGGTAGCTTATGGCTACGGACTGTTTACAGGTGGCCTTGGAATGCACTATGGTTGCGAAAATCTGGGGGCCTCGGTTATCCCGATTTCAGGAGGAAATACAGACAAACAACTACAACTGATGGAAGATTTTGGCACTACGGTACTGGCCTGTACTCCATCGTATTCGCTGCATCTGGGCGAAGAATTGGCTGCAAAGGGCATTAAAAAGGAAGACCTGAAATTGCGTATCGGCATTTTTGGAGCAGAGCCCTGGACCGAAAATATGCGCAAAGAAATTGAGGCCAGTCTGGGCATCAAGGCCATCGACATATACGGGTTAAGTGAAATTATGGGGCCGGGAGTTTCGTGCGAATGCGAGCATCAAGCCGGGATGCACATCATGGAAGATCATTTTATTCCTGAAATCATTGATCCGATTACCTTACAACCATTACCTGCCGGCGAAGTTGGTGAGTTGGTTTTTACCACCATTACCAAAGAGGGAATTCCGTTGATCCGCTACCGCACACGCGACCTCACCCGCCTGAATTACGAAAAATGTGCCTGTGGCAGAACATTGGTGCGTATGGAGAAATGCAAAGGCCGAAGCGACGACATGTTAATTATCCGTGGTGTAAATGTGTTCCCATCGCAAATTGAAAGCGTATTGCTCGAAATGAGCGAAACTGCTCCACATTATTTGCTTATTGTTGAACGGGAAGGTAACTTAGACACGTTGAAACTGATGGTCGAAGTTCAGGAACAGTTCTTCTCCGATGAAATCAAACAACTGGAAGCATTGCGCAAAAAAATTAAGAACAAACTCCAGAGCACACTTGGAATTTCGGTAGATGTAAAACTGGTTGAGCCGAAAACTATTGAACGCACCGCTGGAAAAGCAAAACGTGTAATTGACAACCGTAATTTGTAGGAGGAACCAATCATGATTATCAAACAACTATCTGTATTTCTCGAAAATAAAACAGGAAGGCTGAATGAAGTAACTCAACTTCTTGGCAATGCCAGTATTAATATGTCGGCAATGAGTCTGGCCGATACTTCCGAATTTGGGATTTTGCGCATGATCGCTTCAGAGCCCGAAAAGGCACTTTCAATCCTGAAAGAGGCCGAATTTTCAGTCAGGCTAACTGATGTGGTTTGTCTGAATAGTCCGAATGAACCGGGTGCACTTGCCAGAGCATTGGACATTCTTTCCGGAGAAAGTGTATTTATCGAATATTTATATGCCTATTCGATGGATAATAAAACAGCCAATATTGTGCTGAAGCCCGATAACATTCAGAAATGTATTGAAGTCCTTCAGGCTCACAAACTGGAATTGGTGAGTGCAAGTGATATGTACAAAATATAAATTCCTTCGCTGTTACAAAACAGTCCTGTCGGTTCGTTTGTTATCTTTGCATACTGTTCGCCGGAAGGATATAAGGATATTTTACTTAAATTGTCCCGGCTTTTACCGGGACTTTTTAATAATATAAAGAAGATGAAGAAAATAGCCATTCAGGGAATAGCAGGTTC
>JBBQXI010000264.1:0-6047 GCA_038209805.1 Bacteroidales bacterium
TAGTCCGGCAAATATCATTAATTTATATCTAACTAAAAACATTAGTCGAATTCAATTTGTTTTATGCCAGCTAAAAGTAAAAAGAGTAATTAATTCCTTAATTCGATGATGAGTTAGCTGAAATACTATTGGGAATCGAAAAGTGGAACTTACTTCCCTTTCCGGGGAAGCTCTCTACCCAAATCTTTCCTCCGTGCTTTTCAATAAATTCTTTGCAAAGCAATAGTCCAAGACCCGTTCCTTTTTCATTTTCGGTGCCTAATGTAGTGTGGGTTTCATCGATCCTGAACAATTTACCAATTGCACTTTCGTCCATTCCAACCCCATTATCCGACACTGATACCACCAGATCATTAAGTATTTGCTCCGCTGAAATACTAATTTCGCCACCTACATTGGTGAATTTTATGGCATTCGAAATCAGGTTCCTCAGGATCGTGCTAATCATGGCCTTGTCGGCATAAATTGAAATGCTATCCGGTATTGTTTTGTAAATAGTGATTGATTTTTGCTGAGCCAAGGCGAAGAATAACTCAGTTACCTCATCTATGGAGGTAGAAAAGTTAATCTTCTCGGGAGTATAAACTATACGCCCTGTTTGCGACCGTGACCATTCCAATAAGTTCATCAACAAATCCATGGCCTGCTGAGAAGAGTTCTGAATGATACCTGCGTACCTTTCAATTGAAGCATAGTCTTTTTCCTCAATCTGTCTGATCAGCAAATTACTAAACCCAATGATACTGTTGAACGGGCTTTTTAAGTCGTGGGCAATAATAGAGAAGAATTTATCTTTGGTGGCATTGAGATTCGTAAGTTCTTCATTTTTAAGCTTAATTTCTGATTCATTTTGTATACGTTCGGTTATATCTACAATTAATCCATGCCACAAGGTCTCACCATTATCTAACGGCTGAGGCAATGATGAAATGTGCAGCCACCTGATATTGCCCTTCGTAACTACACGTCCCTTCCAATCAAATGCCCGCTTCAGTGGTATCCCCTCCTGATTCAATCTGATAAAGCCATCCAGATCATCCGGATGAATGGCTTTGAAAATAGTTTTGTTGTTTGCGAGTAAACTTTCGACACTTAAATCCAGCATTTCTGCCATTCTGGGGCTAGCATATTCCAACGCGAAAGTTCTATCTGGTTTGGTTTTCAGGATATACACTCCAACAGAAATTTGAGTGACTAAAGTATCATACTGTTGTTTGCTTTTAAGTATTTCGGCTTCGATTTGTTTGCGTTCAGTGAGGTCGATATCGATACAAAACAATTCCTGTGGTTTCCCAGGAGATTGAACAATGGAATGGCTTGAAAAAACAGATACGCGTGAACCATCCTTTCTCATCAATGATAATTCGGATGAAGGAATTGGCTGCCCCGTTTGTGCCATATGCAGAATGGCTTGCTCAACTACTTCACACATTTCTGGCGGAATAATTAATTCGATCAAATTGCGTCCGACAGCTTCCTGCTCGGTGTAACCGTATAACTCTTCGGAGGCCTTATTCCAGTATTGAGTTGTACCATCAGGCGAATAGCCCTGAACCGATACTGACGAGACATTTTGCAGTAAACTCCGAAACCGTTCCTCGCTTTCACGAATAGCAACATCGGCCAATTTACGTTCTGTAATGTCCCGGGCGATAACCATCATATTTTCAAATTGCTCTTTTTCGAATATCGGGACAAAATAGCTCTCATAATGTTTAATCGTCCAATTATCGCCAAAGGCATCGTGTTCTACACATTGGGTATTTCCGGTTTTCTTTGCTGCCTCGAAAGCTTGTTGATAGCAAACTTTCGAATCTTCGGTCAATAAATCAGTGTAACTCTTGCCTTCAATATCTTTTATTGAAAAGCCTTCGGCAAAATGGTTGAGGAAAAGGTATTTGCCATCACGGTCGTATAATGCTACATAGTCGGGTAAGGTATTAACCAGTTTTTTCCATTTTTTTTCGCTATTTCTAAGCGCTTCCTCGGTCAATTTGCGTTGGGTAATTTCTTGCGAAACTACCATCCCTGCAACGATCTTGCCCTTCTTATTCTTAACCGGTAGAATATTTGCCGAATAGCTTAAACCTTTGTATTCTGAGATCAGATTTTCAGACGCAATTCCTTGTAGTGCTCTACTATAATTGGGAGCCAGTCGTGCAGCTCTTTCCTCGGGTAAAACCTCCCACAAGGTTTTACCTTCCATTTTGTCGATTGTAAAGCTAAACTCAGGATGTAAATTTCCTTCGGCCAAAATATATCGGAGTTGATGATCAAAGAGAAATACGGTCGTTCCCGGAAGGTTTCGTACCAAAAGACGATACATTTTTTTGCTCTCTCGCAATACTTCTTCTGCCTGTTTGCGTTCGGTGATATTGCGGATGATATGAACGGCTCCGGTGAGTTGTTTATCGGGATCAAGCAAAGGATCGACAGTAACGTCCAACCATTGGTCTCCCTCTTGCACTTCGGCACTTTCACGCTTACCAGTTTGCATCATTTTCCTAAACGGACATTCGGGGTGTGGATATTCTGTGCCATGAATTACCTTATAACAATGCATGCCGATCAGATTTTCATTTTCGTTTTCAGAAAACTTTTGCATTGCTGTGTTGCAACGAACAATCCGTTGATCGTTATCGATAATGCAAATGGCATCTTCCACTGCATTAAAAGTAGAATCCCAAAGGTTAATTTCGTCCAAAAAATTGGATGGTGAATGCGCTATAACCTGATCAGCGCTTGATGCAGAACTCGGGGAGGGCTCAATTGTACCAGATAAATTTCTCTTCTTCGGAGGCTCTTTCTTCATTGGTAACAAATTTGAACGAATATAATGAATTAAATCAAAATACTATTTAGGCTCGTCAGCATAAAAAATTGTTTTTCAATTCTTTGGTATCGTAAAACTGAATTTACTTCCTTTGCCTACTTCGCTCTCAACCCAAATTTTGCCTCCATGTTTTTCGATAAATTCCTTGCATAAAATCAGTCCTAAACCAGTCCCCATTTCATTTTGTGTTCCCATCTTTATGTTGTTTTCGTCGATGCGGAACAATTTACAAATCGCTTCCTTTTTTATACCTATTCCATTGTCAGAAATCGAAATTTTTAATTCATTCAGCATCTTTTCAGCAGAGATAATAATCTGACCACTTGGATAGGTGAATTTGATTGCATTGGAGATTAGATTTCTCAGAATCGTGTTAATCATGGCTTTATCGGCAAACACAAGTAAATTTCGAGGTAATTCTTTGATAATTGTAATCGATTTCTGATGAGCTGATTCGTTTGATAGTTCAATAACCCCGTTGATTAAAGCGCCCAATTCAATATATTCAGGAGAAAAGTCCATTCGTCCGGTTTGCGACCTCGCCCACTCCAAAAGGTTCATCAATAAATTAAAAACTGTTGTCGAAGATTTTTGAATGATTCTGGCATACTCTTCAATTCCGTCAAAGTTTTGTTCCTGAATTTGCTCTACCAGAAGGTTACTTAAGCCTAAAATACTGTTGAACGGACTCTTCAAATCGTGCGCTATAATGGAAAAAAACTTATCCTTTGTAGCAACGAGTTCACGTAAATGGGCTTCGTTTTCTTTTAGAGCCTCTTCATTCTGCCTACGCTCAGTAATATCCACAAATATGGTTGCAAAATAACCCGGATTGGGCGAAAATACTGAAATCTGGAAATGACGATCAAGAGGAGAAAAGTAGGCTTGAAAAAAATGAGGTTCGCCCGTTTCGGCCACTTTTGCATAAATATCAAGATATGGTGCCGGTGTAGCACCATAAAGTTGGGTAGCCAGAGCTCCTTTGGCATTTTCAGCCTGAATACCTACTTGTTTTTCGAATGCTGGATTGATATCAATAATTTTATAATCAATTGCCTCATGAGTGACGTTGTAAACAATCTCATGAAGTGCAAACCCTTCAGACATTTGAGTAAACAAAGTGCGAAATTTATTCTCACTTTCTCTTAAGGCTTCTTCACTTCGCTTCCTATCGGTGATGTCCTGAATTACGCCAAATACGGTTCTTCTTTCTTTGTCGAATGTGGCAATAGAGTAGATATTTTTTATTATTCCGGTATCTAAGGTTTTTATTTTAAACTCAATGTCGTAAGGAATGTTTTTTTCAATTAAACTCTTCATAACTTCATTAAGCAGAGGTCGGTATTCGGGTAATGGTATTGACTTGATAATCGAATAATTAATATGATCCGAATCGAGTCCGTAAAGCATTCTGGCTCCTTCTGATGTGTATATCGTTTGGGAATCGAGATGAAGTTCCCAGTTGCCTGAATATGAGGCCAGTTCAGCTCTTTTCAGCCTGGCTTCGCTCGTCACTATATCATCTTCTGCCTTCTTGTACTTTTCATTTTCAACCTTCAGTTCATTTAGCAATTTCAGGGTTTCTGCATGGCTTTGCTCCAACTCTTGGGTACGTTCGGCTACTAGTTGCGATAAGCGTTCATTTTCATTGTGTTTCTGATTGGTAAATTGCTTTATTTTTAACATCGTACCAAGTTGAGCAATGAGTTCTGTTTCTTCAATGGGTTTATAGAGGAAGGCTTCTCCGCCAACTTCAAGTGCTCTGATGCGCTTTTCTTTATCTTCTTTCATCGCTGTCAGAAAAACCACCGGAATATTACATGTCCGTTTATCCTGTTTCAACTGTCGACAAACTTCAAACCCATCCATATCAGGCATAATGATGTCGAGTAAAATAATATCCGGATTCTCAATGGTGGCAAATTCAATTCCTTTTTTACCTGATAAAGCCGTAACGAAAACCGCTTCAGGAAATGAATCCCTTATAATAGTCCCAAGTGTAGTCAGACTGTCCTTGTTATGGTCAATCGCGAGAATTTTTATCATATTTACGGATATTTATGTGGTTGTTATGCCAATTGGAATTGTAAAATAAAAGGTTGAACCTTTCATTTGAATGGATTCCATCCAGATTTCTCCGCCCAACATTTCAACCAGACTTTTGGAAATTGCCAACCCCAACCCATTACCTCCATATTTTCTGGAGTCAGCCGATTCAACCTGCCTGAACCTTTCGAATATTTCGTCGTGGTATTCGTCGGGAATGCCAATTCCAGTGTCACTGACATGAAATTGGACACAGTCTCCCGTTGTTTTAAATCCAAGTTCAACGGATCCTTCTTTCGTAAATTTTATAGCATTACTCACCAGATTGGTCAAAACTTGTCTTAAACGGTTTTCATCACTTCTTATCCAGATTTCTTCTTTTGGACTTGATGGATCAATTGTCAGGTCAATGCCCTTATCCTGAGCAATGTAGGTGTGTTCTTTCTGAACGGTAGAGATCAGTTTCTGCACAACCAACGGTAATTTGCACACAGTTACCTGCCCTGCCTCAATCTTCGAAAAATCCATAATATCGCTGATAATCGAAAGCAGGTAATTGCCGCTGTTAAGGATTATTTTTGCAAATTCAGGTTGTTGGTCAAAATCAAAATCAGGATCAGCCATCAATTCAGAAAAACCAATAATACTATTTAACGGTGTGCGAACTTCATGGCTCATGTTGGCTAGAAATGCCGATTTTAAACGATCAGACTCCTGCGCTTTTCTTAGTGCGATATTTAATTCTTGTTCCGTTTTTTTGCGCTCAATGGAAATGCTGATTTGGTGTGAGATAAACTCAAGCATCCACAAATCTTTTTCAGTATATGCCTCCGGATTATCGTAGCTTTGAACAACGATAGCACCAACCGCCTTGTTGTCAGCAAGCAATGGAACTCCCAACCATACTTTTGACATTGTTCCATATATTTCAATCTCTCCCAGCTCGACTAATTTGTTCACCTCAGGTTCGCGAAGAAGTAGCGATTTTTGGTTTTTTACGACATATCCAGTGGCTGATTTCTCGGCTGACCATGTATTTAATACATCTTTTTCGTCCTTTTCATAAATGGTTGAAAGCATATTTGTTTTTTCATCGTAGAAGGCGATAAAAAAGTTATTTGAGTTGAGTAGTTTCCCGAGCTCAATGCTTATAAATTCAATCAGATTA
>JBBQXI010000265.1:0-6017 GCA_038209805.1 Bacteroidales bacterium
AACTGATAGCGCGGAGAAAGGGCGTACCATGTGGGCACGCGTAAAAGGCAAAACTGAAAACGATTTAATGAAATTACCTTTCAAGCAAGTATATAATTTTCGCCCGGGTGGCATCGAACCGTTTTTACCATTGAAACCAACGCAAACGTACTACAAAACCTACAGGTATCTGGGTTGGCTATTCTCTCTTATGAAGGTAATTGCTCCCGGTTATGTAATAAAATTGAGGGATTTGGCTACAGCGATGATCAATGCCTCATTGATAGGATATTCAAAAAATATTCTGGAAATGAAAGACATGAAGTTATTGGCAAAAGCAAAGTAATAAAAATGAAAAAAGCTATGTATATAATACTATTCATTGTAGTTCTGGTATCGATAACCACTATTCTATTCATGAATCAGGCTCAATTTGGGAAAGCTCCGTCAGGTGAACGTTTGAAACGCATTGAGTCTTCATCTAACTTCAAGAATAAACAATTTCAAAACCTGAATTTTACGCCAACTTTTGCCGAAGATGTCTCCAAATTTGAAATGATCAGAGACGGGATTTTCAAGATCAGTGAGCGGAAAGCGCCATCGGTGAGTTTGCCATCTGTAAAAACCAATTTATTCGATCTTGATCCGCAAAAGGATATGTTGGTGTGGTTCGGTCATTCGTCCTATTTCATGCTGATCGATGGTAAAAAAATCTTGGTCGATCCGGTTTTCTCCGGAAGTGCTTCCCCTTTTTCATTTATGGTGAAAAGCTTTAATGGGAGTGATGTGTATACTCCTGATGATTTTCATCCGATTGATTATTTGATAATTACGCACGATCACTGGGATCATCTCGACTATAAAACAGTGCTGGAACTGAACCCAAGGATTGGCAAAATTATTACCGGATTGGGTACCGGTACTCATTTTGAACATTGGGGATTCGATCCAAAATCAATTGTTGAATTAGATTGGAATGAATCATCAGTTCTGGATTCTGAATTTAGAATAACAGCCACCCCGGGGCGACATTTTACCGGAAGAACTTTTAAGCGAAATCAAACCATTTGGTGCTCTTTTGTTTTTCAATCGCCATCGAAAAAGATTTTCATCGGTGGAGATTCGGGTTACGATACGCATTTTGTCCAAATTGGGAATGAGCATGGACCGTTCGATCTGGCATTATTGGAATGCGGTCAGTACAACAAATCGTGGAAATACATACACATGATGCCCGAGCAAACCGTTCAGGCGGCAATCGATTTGAAGGCAAAGACGATGATGCCGGTTCATTGGGCAAAGTTTGCCTTGTCGCTCCATGCGTGGGACGAACCAATCCAACGTGTTACCAAAGAAGCTCACAGGTTAAATGTTCCGATCATTCATCCGATGATAGGCGAGTTGGTTGATTTGAACAATTTTGGTGTTCAATCTGAATGGTGGAAAGGGATAGATTAATCGATTTTAAATGCAGGTAAAACAGCCAAAAATGATCACCAAAATTCCCTGCAACAATAGGGTTCCGTCCAGTATGCCATAGTGATAAAATGGAATCCTTTTGAAATAATCCATTTTCAGGAAGAAGTACGTTGTTATTCCTGAAAGGCACATAGCGGATAGGATCATCCATTCTTTTTCGGGAGCATAGTGAAATGCTGAACCAAGAAGAAAAACAAAGAGGAAAAGATAAGAAAGATTCAGCGAATTTTTTTCGCCTAAAAGTATTGGAATGGTTTTCAATGCTTGCTGTCCGTCGGCTTCCATGTCACGTATGTCGAAAGGAATGGTGATGGCCAAAATGAAGAAAAATCGCTCGGAAAGCATTAACAAAATATGCGTTTGACTGAACGTTTCAGTCGATTGTACAATGGGCAAAAGTATTGTTGAAGCCGACCAAATAGCAGCAATCATGAATATTTTCAGATAGGGTATTTCCCGAAACCGGAGCAGATGCCTCCTGTTTGCAGAAACGGGTATGGAATAGAAAAACGTAACAAATGCGATGGGGGTAAAAGTGATTAAAACTTCTTTATTCGCCAGCAAAGCCACCACGCCAAAGCCTGCTACGGAAATAAAAACCAATAGGTAAAAGGCTTTCATGTTTTTGTTTACCCAGCGATGCTTTTCCGATTTTAGTGCTTCCTTGTTGGTCAGCACCGTAATCAGCCGGTGAAGGTTGTATTCGAATAGGGTTGCGAAGAAAATAATAAAAAGGTATGGATGCCATTGCGGATGTATTCCAAGCTGAACCTGCGTGCTCACTGTCAGTGCGACTGCGGCCAGAGAAATATAAATGTTCGACTGAATGAGGGCAGCTATTATTCTCAATTCGGATAAAATTTACACAATCATTTTAAGGTTGCGTTAGTGTCGGAAGAATGATTGAGCTAAGATATATAATTTTTGAAAATGGCATTGAAGTTGCTAATCTGTATGTTGGAAAGGGATAAATTGATAGATTTGGGTCTGAATTTCCAAATAGAAACTAATGATAAATTTATCCGATATTACAATTCGTCCGATTCAACCCAGTGATAATCCCGCGCTGGCACTGATTATCAGGAATACCTTGGCCGAGTTTGGTGCCGCCAATCCGGGAACCGTATTTTTTGATCCAACTACCGATGCTTTGTTCGAACTGTTTCAAACGCCAAAGTCTGTTTATTTTGTTGCTGAAGCAGATGGTCAGATTTTGGGCGGTGGCGGAATATTTCCAACGGAAGGATTACCCGAAGGAACTTGCGAATTGGTGAAAATGTATTTGTTACCCGAAGCTCGGGGAATTGGATTGGGCCGTACATTAATTGAAAAATGCATTGAAACTGCGAAGATAATTGGATTTCAGCAGGTTTATCTCGAAACTTTAGATGAATTGCATCTGGCTTTGAAAATCTATGCCAAGTTTGGATTCCAATATCTAAAAGCTCCGATGGGCAGCACCAAACACTTCGGATGTGGCTTGTGGATGTTGAAGAAATTATGAGTTATAAGTCATGAGTTTACGAAGCGACGAAATTCATAACTTATCATTCATAATTATACCCTGATGTCCATTCGTGCAAAAGGCACTGCATCCATTCCAATAAATTCACCTTTCAAATATTTGAAATGTCCGGTCATGGCAATCATAGCGGCATTGTCGGTGGTAAATGCAAATTTCGGAATGTGCATCTTCCAGTGACGTTTCGCAGCAGTTTGCACAAGCGCATTCCGTAATCCTGAATTGGCCGAAACACCACCTGCAACCGTAATTTCGTTGATCCCGGTTTCTTTGGCAGCTTTAATCAGTTTATCAAGCAAAATATCGATAATCGTTTTTTGCAACGAAGCACAAAGGTCAGCCTTCCGTTCTTCAATGAAGTTTTCATTTTCTTTCAGTCGATCGCGCAGGAAATACAGAAAACTGGTTTTCAGTCCGCTGAAACTGTAATCGAAGTTCTGGATGCGTGGTTTCGAGAATTTAAAGGCCTCCGGATTGCCCTCTTTGGCCAACTTATCTACAAACGGACCGCCAGGGTAGGGAAGTCCCATTACTTTGGCACACTTGTCAAATGCCTCACCGGCAGCATCGTCGATGGTTTGGCCAATTACTTCCATATCGAGGTAATCTTTTACCAAAATAATCTGCGAATTGCCACCCGAAACCAACAAACAGAGAAAGGGAAATTTTGGTGGATCGTATGGCGTGTCTTTTTCCTGAATAAAATGAGCCAGCACATGTGCCTGAAGGTGGTTGATTTCAATCATTGGTGCGCCTGTAGCAAGTGAAAAACCTTTTGCAAACGAAGTTCCAACCAACAACGAACCCAATAATCCAGGGCCACGGGTAAAAGCAATGGCGGTGATGTCTTCATTTTTCAAACCGGCCTGCTTAATGGCCTGATCGACAACCGGAACAATGTTTTGCTGATGTGCCCGGCTGGCCAACTCAGGAACTACGCCACCGTAAGCTTCGTGTACCTTTTGCCCGGCAATGATATTTGAAAGCAAAACGCCGTTCTGAATAACCGAGGCCGAAGTATCATCGCACGATGATTCGATTCCTAAAATGAAGATGTCCTTTTCTTTGTCCATTATTATCAATAAAAAGCCTGAACATTCGTTTAATTCATGAACAGACTGGTTTTTATTCGGGTATTTGTATTATTTTGTATTCAAATTCGAGGCACAAAATTATCAAAAAAACACATAAAATAAGATTGCCATTTATAGATGGGGTGTTCGATGTTTTATCCATCCTGCTATTCTCTAGTTATCTGATTCTTCAGAGTCCGGCAGTGCAGACCTATCTTACCCAAAAATTAGCATTAAAACTTTCCCAGAGATTCAATACAACCATCACTGTTCAAGGAGTTTCCGTCTTGTTTTTTGATAAAGTTATACTCAAAGATGTTTTGGTTGAAGATCAAAAACACGACTCATTGTTATTTGTTCATGAGCTGGTTGCCAGCATCGATTCCTTCAGCATCAAAAAGCATTACATCAGTATCGGCCAGCTCAAACTCGATCAGACATATCTAAATGTCAGCGATGATTCAACCGGGAAATCAAATTATCAGTTCCTTTTGAACTCGTTTCAGCTGAATGATACCCTAAAGACTGACAGCCTGAGTCGTGGCTATGATTTTAGTTTGAATCAGTTTGATTTTAATGATGCCCGAATCAGGTATGCTTATGTTGATAGTACCGGACCACGGCAGATTCTTCTGGATGATATTTCGCTTGGAGTCTCGGAAATGAAGATGGTTAATGAAAATATTGCATTCCAGATAAACCGTTTTACCTTGAACGACAGAAAAGAATTTAAAATAGAAGACTTCTCTGCAAATTTCATTGCCACTCCAGACTCTGTAATTATAACCAAACTTCATGCAAAGACTCCACATTCGGAAATTACAGAGGCAAATCTGTATGTCGATAAAAGCAAGATAGGATCTGAGCTCGATTTTAAAAAGTTAAAAGTTAATCTCGATCTGAAAAAATCGGTGGTTAGTCTGAAGGATGTTGGTCTTTTAGTTCCTGCGCTGAAAGGGATGGACGAAAATATTGAAGTTTCGGGGCAAGCTTCCGGAAATCTGGCCGATCTGAAAGGGAAAAATATTGAGTTGAGCATCAGGGAAAATACTCGTTTGGCTTTTGATATCCGGCTTAGTGGATTACCTGATATTGCAAATACATACATGCACATCGATCTTAAACAGTCGTTCGCCGACCTGAACGAATTGAGTCAGGTGAAACTTCCCGACGATTTTCCGCTCACTCAGTTAAAGGTGCCTTCTCAGCTTCTTAGGGCTGGCGTTATTGAATACAATGGAAACTTTACTGGATTCCTCAGCGACTTTGTGGCATATGGAACATTCAAATCGAAATGGGGCGTTTTAACTACCGACTTATCTTTTGTCCCTTCAGCAGGAGAAAAGTTAAAAATGAACGGAAAATTGAAAACAGTGAATTTTCAACTCGGAGAATTGGTTCAATCCGATATTCTCGACCACATTACGTTTAATGGTGATGTTAAAGGATTACTGAATCAGAAAACACATGATTTTAGCGCTTCCGTTTCGGGTAGGATTGACAGTTTGATGCTGAATGATTACCAGTACAAAAATATTGAGTTAGTTGGCGATATCCTGAATAAACGGTTTAATGGTAGCCTGGTAGCTGACGACCCCAATCTGAAATTCCATTTTGACGGTGAGTTTGATTTGAACGTACCTGTTCCGGTTTTTAATTTTAATATGTTGGTCGAAAAAGCAAATCTGAAGGCCTTGAAACTGGTCAGTGGGTTCAAACAATCAGCAATTTCGTTTACCATGAATGCCAATTTTACCGGTAACAATATCGATAATCTGGCCGGATCAATTCATTTCAAGGAAGGAGTCTATCAAAATGAAAACGGTCTGTTGTCGTTCGATAATTTTGATTTAAAGACGTTTAATGAGAATGAGCCTGTTTTGCAAGTCCGATCCGATTTTCTGGATGCCGACATCAGGGGACAATACCAATTGCATAATCTTCACAATTCGATTCTGAAAATT
>JBBQXI010000266.1:0-5985 GCA_038209805.1 Bacteroidales bacterium
GGTTCACATTAAATTCACTTCCTTCCGGGAATGTACCTGCCATCGCTACCCATTTTTTTACCTTTTTAGCCACCAGCTCCTTTCCTGAAAGTGGGCTAATTTGATCTGAACTTGATTTCAAAAGGGCTTCCAGATTGGATAAAAAACCAACGGTTACAATGACTACGCTACCGTCGGGTTGAGCTGCCAAAACTTTTCGATAAACTTCAGTCGCCGATGGATAATCCTTGTTGGTTTTCAGTTTCGACAAATATTTTACCACTAATGAATCATTCCAGTGATTTGGACACGAAAAGTTAGGAGCATCCGACCCGGGAACTCCAATCGGGATTGTGGGTTTCTGAAAATAACGGTTAAAAACTTCGAGTGTTGGCGCAATATATGGATATCCATCACTGGCCATGGTTGCCAAGATCTCACATTCACCCTTTGCGGCCAATGCATGAAGAATAGTAATGGCACCAATATCATCAAAATCGGGACCCATATCCGAATCGAAAATAATCTTGACTGGCTGAGCGGAACCGAAGCCTGAAAACAATATCAGAAATGCAAAAACAAAAGCTAATCGGTTAAATGGATTCATTGGTTTGGTTGTTTTGGATTAGGATTTACTTCTGAAATGAAAGCTTATAACTTTCGTTGATTTTATCAGCAGTTTTAAATACGACCGCTTCCGAAACATACACATTTGCAGCAGAGGATTCAGCCCGTTTCTCTCCTTTTACAACAAGTTTAATGGTGTGTTTTCCATCCGGAAGATTGGTTATGTGATACAAATTCATGTTCCAATGTTCTTGTTTTGCGAAGTTGAAATAACAATCGATGGTTCTCTTGAATTGTCCATCCACATAAACATCAGCTTTACCACCATCTTTCAACCAGTTACCAACCAATGAAACTCCGGTTCCTTCAAAAGCGAAACTAATTTCGTCGCCTGAAGTACCACTATATTTGGCCTGATTATTACCAAAACTTGCCCATTTACCTTTCATTTCCCATCCATCTTTGGCAAATACGCTCACCTTTTTATCGAAGACCAATTTCGGAAATGCGACTTCCAACGCCATCGATTGTGGTTGCTGAACTTTAATTTTTAATTCTTCAGGTGTCGATTCTCCACCGTTTTGAATAGCTAATTTTTGTGCATATTCTAAGGTTTTATCCACAGCCTTATTGAATGAATAACTGGTATTTACAAATATTGAATCACCTATGGCGTTCACCGCAGCCTGATATTCAGCAGGCAAACCGCTCAATCCTTTGATC
Organism: Bacteroidales bacterium; assembly: GCA_038209805.1. Taxonomy (GTDB): domain Bacteria; phylum Bacteroidota; class Bacteroidia; order Bacteroidales; family Prolixibacteraceae; genus Aquipluma. The sequence goes on from JBBQXI010000266.1 coordinate 1,270, forward strand.
ACACCCAAAACAGCCATGGCGTTCGATGGGTTGCAATCCGAATCCTGTCCGCAACGGGTCGAGATTTCCATGGTTTTTGCCGAATCGCCATCGCCATAAAGCAATCCCATAACGATAAAAGCTCCATTAAGTTTGGCATCAATATTAAATGAGGTTCCGGCACCACAAATCTGAACTTTTCCCCATTTGGCCTCCAGTTCAGCCCAGGCAGCGCGCCAATCAGCCGGATAGTGTTGATGCAGAAGAATAACATCGTTTACAATCTTGGCATAATCACTTTCTGCCGGAATAGAAAGCAATGCCTTATCGATGATTTTGCTGATATCGTTATCAAAATAAGCTTCAGAATAAAGAGCAGCAACGAAAACGCCACCATAAACGCCATCGCCGTAATTCATGATATGGCCAATTTTATCCGCAATCTGATTGGCAGTTGTAGGCATGCCGGGACACATAAAACCAATGTAGTCGGCTTCAATCTGAAAATCAATATCATCAGCATGAAGATTATAATCGGGATGACCCGACTGCGGAGGGAAAATACTGTCATAGTAATTCTTTCGGGCCTGAACATTAGCGTGCCACAACATATATCCGGCTTTGGCAAATAACTCCTGAAATTTTTTCGTCGGAGCGTCAATGCCATATTGATCCATGGTCATTAAAAAAGTAAGCTGTACGTAAATATCGTCTTGCCAGATAGAACCCTTGACATCAGAAGGTTTCCATTTGATCGAATCCTCAAAAGTTTTTCCCTGAGCTTTAAATTCAGTTGGAGCGCCATAAGTTACACCAATCATCTTCCCGGCCCAGCCACCGGCAATTTTATCCTTCAATGTTTCAGTCGAGATTGTTCGGGTATCTGCAGATTTCTGGTTCGAACACGATGTAATAATGAGAATTATTACGGGCAAAAACAGAGTAAAAAAATGAGTCTTCATGTTATCTGGTTTAGTTTTAGTTTTTAATTTCGTTCCGGAATGGAATAGATGATTGTGCGCCTATTCGGGTAACCGATATTGCGGCAGCATTATTGGCAAAGGTGATGGATTCCTGTATCGTTTTCCCTTCGGATAAGGCAACGACCAGAGCTCCATTGAAAGTATCACCGGCAGCTGTGGTATCATGAGCTTCAACCTTTGGAGCTTTTATCAGTTCTGACTCTCCATTTATCAGAAGAAATGCACCGGCGGCTCCCATCGTAATAATTACAATTTCAACTCCCTTTTCGTGCAATGCCTCAGCGGCTTTTAAAGCAGATTGTTCATCGGATACCTTAATCTGTGTAAGTAGCTCTGCCTCGGTTTCGTTGGGAGTGATGAGATAGAGATTTTGCAACAATTCATCGGATAATGCTGCAGCTGGCGCTGGATTCAGGATTACTTTTTTCTGTTTCTGAGCAGCAATCCGGGCAATGTATTCAACTGTAGGAATTGGAATTTCAAGTTGCATGAGAACAAATTCGGCATCCGGCAATTCAGACAAAGCCTTGTTAAAATCTTCCGGGCTAAGAGTTCCGTTTGAGCCTGGAGCCACCACGATGGAATTTTCGCCCTTGCGATCAACAGTAATCATGGCCACGCCACTCGGATTCCCATGATCAACTGCGACAAAATCGACATTGATGCCTTCGTCTTCCAATTGCTGAACGGCCTGTTTCCCAAAAATATCGTCTCCAATTTTTCCAACAAAAGTAACAACACCGCCCAAACGCGCAGCAGCCACCGCCTGATTGGCACCTTTACCGCCGGCATTCATTAAAAAACGTCCACCTAAAATGGTTTCACCAGGAGCCGGAAAATTATAAGTTTTGATTACCATGTCGGTATTCGAACTACCTACAACGAGGATTTTTTTCGGATTAATCATGTCAGGTTATTAGATGAATCAAATTTAACTGATTCAATCCATTTATCTATACCGATTATCAATCATATTTATAATTTCAAAGCAATAATAATGCATAATAAAATTTGTAAAATTCAATATATAAATGATATATAAGATATGTTTTAATATCGATTTATATATTTTAAATGATATTTTAGCATCCTCTCTGTTATAAAACATTTGTATGTCAAAACTCGATAGCCTGATCGTACTGATCAACTCCATGAACAGCGCCGACAAACGGTATTTTGGTCTTCACAGCCAGGTATACGATGGCATGAAAGATTACCAGTTGCTTTATCAAATCATTCAGAAAACGACTATCGATGCCGACTCTGCAAAGGCCGAATTTCGTAAACTGCGTCCCAAGGCCAGCTTTGAGATCACCTGTAATCATTTGTATCAAACGCTGCTCGATAACCTTTCGACAAAAAATACCGAAACCGAAATAGAATTTCAGGTAATAAAAGCTTATCAGCAGGCCCGGTTCCTGAATAAACGAAATCTGTTTGACGAAAGCCTGAAATTGATCAAAAAATTTAAAGCAGTGGCGCTCGAATATGAGTTATTCAGTCATTTTCTGCTTCTGGCCAAACTTGAAATCCACATCTACAATCAACTGGAATTCAAGCAGGTTGACGAAGATTCGCTAATTCGAAAACAGGCTCGAATTGAATCGGTATCACGGCAGCAGCGAGCCATCGAAAACCACACCGGACTTTACAACCTGATTTCGCTGCGACAAATAAGGCAAGGCCCAGTGAGAAACGAAGACGAAAAAACCAAACTTAACGACCTGGCATTTAACGAACTTCAAGCCGTTTCAGGCCAAAACAAAAATTCATTTGAAGCTCAGAAACTGCACCTGCTTTTTCAGTCAGCCTATTTCATGAAAACAGCAAACCCAAAATCGAGCTTAAAAGTTTACTATGAATTGAATGAACTATTTGAAAACAACCCGAAACTCTGGGGAAATCCACCATCATTTTACCTCAGTCACATCCGTGGAATCCTGAACAACCTCCGATGGTTTGGAAATTATACTGAAATGCCCTATTTCATTGATAAGTTAAGAAACCTGCGCCGTGAATTTCCAACAGCAAAAAACAACATTCAACCGTTGATTTTCATTTTCGAAAGCCTCATCCTAACCGATCAGAAGTTATATGCCGAAGCGTTGAATCATTTAGACCAGTTGCAGAATGAAATGGAAGGATTGCTGCCCACATTGAATTTTGCCACTCATGCCGAAATGGCTCTTCAAATGGCTGTTGTTTACTTCTGGAATTCAAATTACAGGCAGGCGACGAAAGTGATCCGCCCTGTTTTAAATGTAGGGAAACCATTCAGCCAACTGCCACAAGCCAAACCCGTTCGGCTTCTGAATATACTGATTCGCTGCGAACTGAAAGACAACGATTACCTCGAATCAGAAATCAGATCGGTTGAGCGCGACCTCAAAAAGCGCGGAAAACCTTTGAAAAGCGAAGAAATAATTCTGAAAAGTGTTCAGATTATTCTGAATGAACCTGATCTAAAAAAGCGAAACAAAAAACTTCAGAAACAAAAAGAAGACCTGTTGGAATTGAAAAATAATCCTTTTGAAAAGCAATTACTAAACGCGTTTGATTTTATTTGGTGGATAGAGTCAAAATGCTCGGAGTTATAACGTTCAAAAATACCTTGGAACTCGTGCCTTGTATTTCCGGTATGCATCACCAAATTCACCATCCAGAAATTTTTCTTCGCCAAGAATGATAAAATGATGGACGACCATTCCGTAAAGCATAATCACAAGCAATAAAAGACTGGGCAGAAAAAGGAAAGTTGCCGTATTCAGGAAAATAAAGCTGGCATACATCGGGTTTCGGCTAATTCGATAAATGCCTCCGGTTCGCAATTCGTGTTTACCGGTTGGAAGCCCGATATTGGTAACAAGTCCCATTGACAGGTATGCCGGAACAATGATCAGATTAGCGGGAATAAGAAAAACACAAGCCATCAGCTTTTGCACTTCAGGAGTAAAATCCTGAATCAAAAAAGGAACTGCCGAACGATATTCAGAAAAAAAAGAAACAACGGCAAATAGAGCCCAAACCGCAAACAACAAAAACTTTCCGGTATAAAAAAATACCGGCTGAATCGTAGGTTTTCCCATTGCACTTTTGCCATTTCGCGCCAGAAAAGTTCCCAACACAAACGTAGCCAGAATTGGCATACTAATCAAGATAGCCAATGAGTAATCAATCCAATTCATTATACTTCTCCTTTGTACTGATAACCAAGATCAGTTACAATTCGTTCAATTTCAGAAAAGTCTATTTTTGAACCTCTGATTTTCACCTGAGAAGTGTTTTTATCGGCTACCACTTCTTCAATACCTTCCATTTTAGAAAGATTGCTGTTTACACTGGCTTCGCAATGCGAGCAAGTCATACCTTCAACACTAATTGTTTTAAATGTTTCGAGTGTCATTTTTTTATTTTTTTGAATTCGTTCGATAAAATATCCTGCAATAATTGAAACTACCAAAACAACTGATGAAGTTATGCCAACCCATTTCGGCAGCATTTGGTGAGCTTCGCCATGAGCCATCAAATGGTTCATTTTGCTCAGAAAAAAGCTGGCGGGGATGAGCCAATTGGTAAGTATACCAAAGAAAACTGCGCCACCAATTATGGATCCCAGATAAATAAAAAGAGATTTCTTCCCCATTGTTTTGCCCAGTACGGTAATAGTAGCCACGTTGGTAGCCGGACCTGCCATCATGAAAACCAATGCTGCCCCCGGCGAAACACCTTTCATTAAAAGCACAGCGGCAATTGG
>JBBQXI010000267.1:0-5938 GCA_038209805.1 Bacteroidales bacterium
CTACCATAAACTTCAAAATGGGCAACCAACCAAACCTGAATCGCGGAATTGATGATGCCGATTTCCCATATTCATTTACAAACGAATTGAAAAAATAAGAACTCATTTCTGAAAAAGTTAATACAAACATCGATAAATTTAAATATTCATGAAGAAAACAATATTCTCCTTCATTGGAGCAATAATCATTTTTTCATCAGGTGCCATTGCTCAAAACTCACAAAATATTGATTACACCAAATTTGTGAATGTGTTTATTGGCACCGGAGCACTGGATGCCAACAGTTTATCCGGAAGTAATTTTCCGGGAGCCTGCATGCCCTTTGGATTGGTTCAATTGAGTCCCGACACACGCGAATATCCTGATGACCCTTGCAGCGGTTATGATTATAAAGATTCAACAATCCTTGGGTTTAGTCACACTCATTTAAATGGAACGGGTTGTCCCGATCTGTACGATTTTCTTTTTATGCCTTATGGTGGCGACAAAAAATGGCAGGCTGGCAGCGACGATGGCAAAACAAAGGGCTTCCGCTCCCATTTTAGCCATTCAAACGAAAAAGCTTATCCGGGTTATTACAGTGTTATTCTCGATGATTATAACATCCGTGCTGAAATGACAGCCACCGAGCATTGCGGAATGCACCGTTATACATTTGCCAACGAAAATCCGTATCATCTGATTGTTGATCTGGAACATACGCTGATCAAAGACAGTCCGTACCGTTATTCCAAAATTATTTCGGCTCAGGTTCGTGTGGTCGATAATAAAACCATCGAAGGTTACCGGATTGTTTCGGGTTGGGCCAAACTCCGGAAAGTTTATTTCCGGGCCGAATTTTCGCGTCCGTTCGATTCTCAGGTGATGAAAGCCGGGTCCAACGAATTCCAAAATATTCCGGTAGCCAATCACTCTGACCTGAAAATCATCCTGAATTTCGATCAGAATAACAATGCGCCTTTACTCGTAAAAGTGGGTATTTCTTCTGTTTCTGCTGAAGGAGCCAAGGAAAACCTTGATGCTGAAATGAAGGATTTTAATTTCGACGGTATCTCTGTTCAGGCAAATAAAGCCTGGAACAAAGAACTTTCGTGTATTGACATTTCAGGAACAGCGCGTCAAAAAAGTATTTTCTATACCGGTTTGTATCACCTGTTCATTCAGCCCAACAACATTGCCGATGTTTCGGGCAATTACCTGGCAACGGATAACAGCATTCAGAATGCTCCCGACAAAACACATTACAGTACATTTTCGTTATGGGATACTTATCGCGCTGCACATCCGCTTTATACGCTGGTTCAGGAAGACCGAACCGCCGGGTTCGTCAATTCCATGCTTCGGCAGTATAAAACCTACGGTTATTTGCCTATTTGGCAATTATGGGGAACCGAAAATTACTGCATGATTGGAAACCACGCTATTCCGGTTATAGTGGACGCTTTCTTAAAGGGAATTAAAGGATTTGATTATGAAGAGGCTTATCAGGCAGTGAAAGCATCGTCAACGACCTCGCATAAAAATTCGCCGTTCAACGTCCTCGATAAATACAGATATTTTCCTGAAGACCTGCAAACACAATCGGTATCGTTGACTCTTGAGATCGCTTATGACGATTGGTGTGTAGCCCAGATGGCAAAAAAACTGGGACATGAAGCCGATTATAAATTTTTCCTGAACCGTTCAGGAGACTATAAAAATCTGTTCGACCAAACCACTGGTTTCTTCAGGGCAAAAGACAGTCGTGGCGAGTGGATCAATCCGTTCAATCCGTTGGAGTATGGTGGAAATGGCGGGTTTCCGTTTACCGAAGGAAATGCATGGCAGTATTTGTGGTACGTGCCACAAGATGTTCCTTCGTTTATCGATTTGATGGGCAACGACCAGAAATTTGTTGAAAAGCTTGATGCGTTTTTTACACTCGATGCCAAACCGGGCGATGTGAACGGAAATGCTTCAGGATTCATTGGACAATATGCCCATGGGAACGAACCAAGTCATCATGTTGTATATTTGTACGATTTCACCAGCCAGCCCTGGAAAGCACAATATTACAGTGCCAAAATCATGCGGGAGTTGTATAACGACCAACAATCGGGTTACTCCGGAAATGAAGATTGTGGCCAGATGTCGGCTTGGTACATATTCAGCGCCATGGGATTTTACCCGGTCAATCCTGCCAATAGCATTTATTGTTTCGGATCGCCGCAATTAGAAAATGCTACAATCAATCTGGCAAACGGAAATCAGTTTAAGGTTATCACCAACAATCTCAGTGTTGATAATATTTACATTCAGAAAATTATCCTGAATGGCAAACCTTATCAAAAGAATTACATCGCGCACAAGGATATTGAAAACGGAGGTGTCATCGAATTTTTCATGGGTAAAACACCCAATAAAAAGATGGCAACATATGAAAAACCTTTGATGATCTCGAGTGAACTTTAAAAACACAAATAGAGATAAAAATAAATTTCAACCCAAGAGGCTGTTTAAAAAGTCATTGAATAGGTAATACTAAACTTCCATCAACTCGCTTATTAGGCGGAGGGTTAGTATCTCCATCACGTTGAACATCATATCCAGAAATAACTACCAGTCTACTGGCTTCCCTTTATTTATGGATGACATGTTGTTCCAGCTTTGACTTTTTGAACAGCCTCTTTTTTATGCCATATTCTGTCTCAATCAAAATCTAACTACTTTTTTTTCGATATCTACACTTCTTCTTCAATCTCAAACAGCAAATTTTTTACCTTTAGCCAAACTACATAACTAAACAGCTATGCCTCTTCTCATTGTTGGTATCGGTATTCTTATCCTGCTGCTTCTGATCAGTAAGTTTAAAATCAATGCTTTTCTGGCTTTACTCATTACTTCATTCGCTGTTGGATTGCTCAGCAGCATGAATCCGTTGGATATTCTCGATTCGGTTCTGAAAGGAGTTGGCGACACCATGGGCAAAATCGTGCTGATCCTGGCATTTGGCGCCATGCTCGGTAAAATACTGGAAGAAAGCGGAGCAGCCCACACCATCACCTTCCGGATGATCGATTTTATGGGCTTGAAAAACATTCAGTACGCACTGCTGATTACCGGTTTTCTGGTTGGTTTGCCCATGATGTACAATGCCAGTTTCCTGGTTTTAATTCCACTGATTTTTACATTCGCCTATACAACCAAATTACCTACCATCTGGTTGGCGCTTCCATTGTGCTCGGCCCTATCGGTGGCGCATTGCTTTTTACCACCCCACCCTGCACCAACGTATGTGTCGTTTATCTACGAAGCCGATGTTAACAAAGTACTGTTGTACGGACTGGTTCCGATGATTCCAGCATGTTTGATTGGCGGTGTATGGTTATCGCGATTCACAAAAAATATTGTGGTAACACCTCCTGCAGATCTTTTTCAAGAACGGAAGTTCGAGAAAAACGAACTGCCCGGATTGGGAATCAGCATCTTTTGTGCAGTGACACCGATTATTTTAATGCTCCTCGGCGCTTTAACAGATGTAATATTTGGCCCACCACCAGCAAAAGCAGAACTCACCCAGATGGGAATCGAAAGTATCTCAGGTTTTTACCAGCACATCTTTGCCGGAAAAGGTTTTAGCACTCAATCATCAAATGTCATTTCAAGCATTCTAACCTTTTTCAAATTTATGAGCGATGCAAATATTGCACTTTTCATGGCTGTGATTGTGGCCATTTTAACACTCGGACTACGCAAAGGAAGAAAGATGGACGATGTGATGAACAGTTCGGCTAAATCGATTGGCGCTATCTCAATGATCGTTTTGATTATCGCCGGAGGAGGCGCATTCTCGCAGGTTTTAAAAGACAGTCATGTGATAGAATACATCCGATCCATCTCGGCTAACTTACAAATGAACCCACTATTGATGGCTTTCGTAATTTCTTCCATTTTCAGATTAGCCACCGGTTCTGCAACTGTAGCATCACTAACGACAGCCCCCATTATGCTACCCATGGCTCAGCAAATGGGCACATCGCCCGAACTCATGGTTTTGGCTACGGGCGCCGGAAGTGTGATGTGGTCGCATTTCAACGACTCCGGATTTTGGATGTTTAAAGAATATTTTGGTCTGAGTATCAAACAGACATTTCAAACCTGGACAGTTATGGAATCGACCGTCGGAATCGTGGGGATTGTAACCGTGATGATTATGAGCGTGTTTATTTAAAAAATATAAAATCAGGAAATATGAAACTAATCTCATTCACCATTATTTTTGTCTTTTTCCTGATCGGCATATTTCAAGTTCAGAGCAAATCGTTCGAAAAACTTCCATCCAAATTGAGAACAAGCCTGAACGCCTATTCATTCAACTCTCCGCTAACTAAAGGTGAAATGAACCTCGACCAGTTGCTTGAATTTTGTGCTGTCACCCAGTTCGATGCCGTTGACATTACTGCGTATTATTTCCCAAGATATCCCGAAGTTCCTTCAGACGAATACCTTTACCACATCAAACAAAAAGCCTTTTTGCTGGGGCTCGAAATCAGCGGAACCGGAGTTCGTAACGATTTTACCGATCCCCATCCGGACAAACGCAAAGCCAGTGTTGAGTTGGTCAAGAAATGGATTATAGCAGCCGAAAAACTGGGAGCACCGGTCATTCGTGTTTTCTCCGGAACAGCCGATACCAAAGGCTTACCTCGCCAAAAGGTGGTCGATTACATGGTGACAGACCTGAAGGAATGTGCCGAGTTTGGAAAATCGCACGGTGTGGTGGTTGCCATTCAGAATCACAACGATTTTATCAAAACTGCCGACCAGGCCATCGAAGTCATCAAGCGGGTCAACTCCAACTGGTTTGGCTTAATTCTCGATATTGGCAGCTTCCGCACTGATCCGTACAAGGAAATTGCTCAAACCATTCCTTATGCCGTGAACTGGCAACTTAAAGAAACACTGTTTGTAAACGGAGTAGAGCAAAAAACTGACCTCGATCGGTTAATGAAAATCATTAAAGAATCTGGCTACCGTGGTTACCTTCCAATCGAAACCCTTGGGAAAGGCGATCCAAAAGTAAAAGTTCCGCTATTTTTGAACGAAGTCAGAGAAGCAATGCGAAAAGCTGGAGAGCAAGTTAAAAATTGAAAGAAAATGGGAATTTTTCAAAAAATAAAAACGATCGCTACTAAAAGAGTTTTGATAATTGCAAGTACTCTACTTTCTGGTATATGCTGGTACATTTCAAACGGATTAAATGGAGATTATTGGTATCTTTTGTGGGTCGCTCCTATTCCGATTCTATACATTTCGTTTACTGCAACAGCTAAGCAGACTTTCTTCATTTCTTTTTTTGCCTATTTAATCGGCAGACTTAGTTGGTTCGGTTATCTAATTACTGTTGCAACATTGATTCCCGCAATAATTTTCACTCTTGCCTTGCCTCTGATTTTTGCATTTATTATTGTCCTCACAAGAATAATGGTTGTAAAAACCAGTTCTTGGTATGCTGTTTTCGCTTTCCCTGTTTTTTTTACTGCATTTGAAGAGTTAATGATCAGGTTTTCACCCGATGGTACTGCGGCAAGTATCGCTTACTCGCAATCAAACTTTCTGCCATTAATACAAATTACCTCTATAACTGGTATTTTAGGAATCACCTTTATGGTAACATTCATTCCTTCTGCTTTGGCAATGGTTTGGCACTTCCGTAAAGAGAAAACAAAATTATTGGCGTTGATATTTACAGCCTCAATTTTTATCCTTTCGGTATTTCTTTATGGATTTAATCGAATTAACACTATTCCGATAACAGAAAAATCGACTGTTGGGCTTGTTGTTCTGGATGAAAAGATGCATAAAATGGGCAATCTTAATTTTCAGAACGAATTGGAACACACCCAAAATTATGTATCTGAAATCAGTAAACTTGCAACTCATGGAGCAAAATTAATC
>JBBQXI010000268.1:0-5936 GCA_038209805.1 Bacteroidales bacterium
GAATAATGATGGTGAATTCCGTTTGAAAACCAAACCCTTTTTAGGTAAACTACGAATTGTTGAAATTCCGGTGTTTCACGATTGCCCTTAAAAGATTGATAGATCGTTTCAAGAACTTCTCGAATAGCCAAATTATGTCGATTATTCTGATCCCATAATATATCGCGACCGCAAAGCGCAGCCTGAGAAAGATAATAGATGTATATTTTTTGGTTTAAAGTCAGTTTTTCAAACTCAGGAACCGAGTAGCGCAATATCTTAATATCCGCAAACTTTTCAGCAAATACTTCCATAACTTCTGTTATTTATTCAATTCTTCAAATTTCGCTTCGAGTAAATCGACCCGTTTAATCGACGTACGAAGCCAATCGAGTAGGATTTCTTGCTTTTCAATATCAGTCAAGTGCCAGTCAATGTCCGTATGATTTCTGAGTTGATGAGTTAAATGATGTAAAGTCACCGCAACCGCAACAGATACGTTTAGGCTTTCGGTGAATCCCACCATCGGGATTTTCATGTATTCATCGGCCTCTTTCATGGCCCATTCGGTCAAGCCAGGTCGCTCGCAACCAAAAACGATGGCCGCTTTGCCTTTTCCCAGATCGAAATTCTCCAAATCGACATCATGATCGTGCGGAGTAGCAACGACTATCCGGTAACCTTCACGTCGCAATTTCTGAAGTGCTTCCGGAGTATTCATGGCAGTACCATTGTGTTGAATTACCGAGACCCAATTGCTTGCACCCCGCACCACATCAGGATTTACCTCAAAAGCATGCTTATTTTCAATGACATGAACATTTTGAATACCGAAACAATCGGCAGTGCGGACAACAGCACTCGTGTTCTGTGTCTGATATAAATCCTCGAGTACAACTGTCAGGTAATTAGTACGAAGCGAGAGTATCTTATTAAACAAACTAAGTCTTTCAGGTGTAATAAATCCTGAAAGAAACTGAATCAATTCAGGTTTCATGGCATCTTTTTTTGCTGAACAAAGATAAAAAAAAGGGGACGCATATCAATTATGCGTCCCCTTTGTAAATTTTTCAGGAAAATACTAGATAGTATCAGCTAATTCAGCACCTGGTTTAAATTTAACAACTTTCTTTTCAGGGATTTCAATTGTTGCACCAGATTGTGGGTTTCTGCCGGTTCTTGCGCTGCGAGAAGCAACTGAGAAAGAGCCAAATCCAATAAGAGCTACACGATCGCCATTTTTTAAGGCATCAGATGTGGCATCAACGAAAGCGTCTAATGCTTTTTTAGCATCTGCTTTTGTTAAACCAGCTTTTTCAGCAATTGCATCGATTAATTGTGCTTTGTTCATACGAAAACTTGTTTAAGGTTAAAAATATCTGAATTAAAATCATTCGAATTTATGAAATAAAAGCAACCTAAAAAAGCAAAAACCTTAATAAAATCAATACTTTCAAATGGTTAATTTTAATATGATACTAAATTCCTAATTCTGAATCAAAAAAGCAACCCTTATCTAAAGTTTTTTTTAAAATTATTTCCTGACATTTTTTAACAAATGTTTTTGTAGTCTAAAAAAATGTTCTACTTTTGCCACCGCGTTTGGAGAGATGGCAGAGTGGTCGAACGCGGCGGTCTTGAAAACCGTTGACCGTGTGAGCGGTCCGGGGGTTCGAATCCCTCTCTCTCCGCAAGTATAAATGCCTGAATTTCAATGAAATTCAGGCATTTTTGTTTTATAATTCCAAAGCAAACACCTTCATCAGCCCAGATATCTTCCCCGAATTCGTTCATTTCTTTAGACATCAGAATCGCTAAAAAAACCATAATTGATAAATTATTTAATACAACATCTGGAGCAAAAAGTCAAACAAGGTCACCGAGGAGGACCCAGTTAACTTGACAAAATTGGAATCCGGTTGTGTTTATTACAAAAAAAGAGCGCAGATTTTAGTTCTCTACTCTCTTTTTTAAAACACATTCCACGAAATTATAACACTAATTCGATTGAGTACTTGCAAGTGATTATCTCCTCTAAATTATTTGTTTTACAAATTCAATTCGAAAACCTGTCCTTTCTTCAAATTGATCTCTTTTTTCACCGAACCAAAATACAGGGTAGTTTTTCCAGTGCTTTTGGCCAAAATGCTAAGCTTTTTAACTGATTTATTTTTCCACACCATAGACACTTCAAAACCTCCACGTGTACAGATTCCTTTAACCGAGCCTGAATTCCATGCATCCGGAATAGCAGGCAACAAGTGAATTTCATTCTCGCAAGATTGAACTAACATTTCTGCAATGGCAGCTGCCCCACCAAAATTACCATCAATCTGAAATGGCGGATGCGCATCAAATAAATTAGGATAGGTTCCGCCACCTTTCACATAGTCAGTTTTCACACCATCCGGCTCTACATATTTAAGCAATTCGCGGTACATTTTATAGGCGTGGTTACCATCGAGCAAGCGTGCCCAAAGATTTATCCTCCATCCTTTCGACCAACCTGTTGTTTCATCGCCCTTAATTTCGAGCGTTTTCCGGCAGGCATTAGCCAATTCAGGAGTTGTTGATGGAGTAATGTGGTTTCCGGGGAAAAGACCAAATAAATGCGACTGGTGTCGATGCTGTGGTTCAACATCCTCCCAATCGTAATACCATTCCTGAAGGTTTCCCTTTTTACCGATCTGATAAGGATGCAATTTATTTAGCGCCAATTCTAATTTATTCCTGAATTCAACATCTTCATTCAGAATTTCAGAAGCTTTAATCGTCTGTACGAAACACTCACGAATCATCGCCAGATCGGCGGTACCACCATACAAAGTAGAACCCTGATATCCATCAGGAGTAATAAATTTGTTTTCTGGAGAAGTGGATGGTGATGTAATTAACTCACCTTTCCGATCCTCGACCAGCCATTCCAGACAGAACTGGGCGGCTCCTTTCATCAGTTCATAAGCATCATCCTTAAGAAATTTAATATCGCGGGTAAACTGGTAATGCTCCCATAAATGAGTACTCAGCCACGCACCAGCCATATTCCAGTTGGCCCAGTTCGGATCACCCGATCCAAAATCGCCAACGGGATTACTCATTGCCCAAATGTCTGAATTGTGACAAACCGTCCAGCCATTTACTCCATAAAATGTTTTAGCTGTTATTTTACCGGTTGTTGCGGCATTTTTTATGAAACCCAGCAACGGCATATGAAATTCAGAAAGATTAGTGTTTTCGGCCAGCCAATAATTCTCTTCAGCATTAATATTTGTGGTATAATTGCTACTCCATGGCGGGCGCATGTGAGGATTCCAAATTCCTTGCAAATTAGCCGGAACACCAGGTGTGCGCGAGCTGCTGATTAGAAGATACCGGCCAAACTGAAAATACAAAACCTCCAGATTTTTATCTTCCTTTCCTTCAGCATATCTGCGAAGCCGTTCATCGGTTGGCAAATCCGGCGCAGTGGTTTTGCCTAAATTCAGACTAACCCGCCTGAAATATTTCTGATAATCATCGAGATGAGCCTTTTTTAACACATCGAACGATTTAGAAAATGCTCTATTGAGCTGCTCGTCCGCCAAAAATTCGGCATTGTAACCTTCAGTTACTGGATTTTTATCGAAACCATTAAAACTGGTGGCGATGGAAACAAAAACAAGTGCTTCGGTTCCTCCAGAAAGCTTCACAATTGAATCGGTTGCCGAAAGTATGCCATTGGTACTTTTTATCTTGATTAAAGTCGAGAATCGAGTACCTCGATTTTCATCAAAGACTACTGCATCAGGCGCATTTCCCCGATAATTTGGTTCGGCATGCGTTGGGGCATATCCATTTGCATTCAACTCGTTGTTGACAATTGAAACTTTGTTTTTCAGCTGACTTTCAAACTTAACTCCGAAATTCAACGCACCCGTTTTGCTCGACGAAAGTTTAATAACCATCATCTGATCAGGATAAGAGATAAAATATTCGCGGGTGTATTTAACCCCATTCAGTTCGTAGCTGACTTTCGATATGGCTTCTGAAATATTGAGTTCGCGACGGTAATTCTGAGGTTCTCCTTTCTGATCGAACTCCAGAAAAAGCGTGCCAAGCGGGGCATACGACTCGGAGAACTTTCCCTGAACCTTTCGCTGAAGTTGATCGGCCAACTTGTAATCTTCATTCTTCAGAGCCTCGCGAATAGCCGGAATATTTTTGTATGCTTCAGGATTCATATTGGCATCAACCGGTTCGCCCGACCAAAGTGTTGCATCATTCAGGTAAATCTGGTCAGTAGTAACACCACCAAAAACAGAAGCGCCAACTTTACTATTTCCAAGAACCAAACTTTCTTCAAAATATTGAGCGGGTTGCTTGTACCAAAGCGTGTTTGTTGATTGTGCCTGACAAAGTTCGTCAGAAAAAAGAATGGCCAGAAAAACCAAAACAACTAAATATTTTTTCATTTCAACGGGCTTAGGGTTTATTTATCAAAGAAACTGAATTTTGTGGACTTCAGGTTTATGACCTGAAATTTTAAATTTAAATCAAGGTAACACTCAAACTTAATCTGCACGAGTTTGATCGAATCATTTTTCGGTATGATAGCATACAAATTCTTTTTTTTCATTTTCTTTGTAATAAAGCGTTGTGAATTAAACGAAAAAAGGGAATCAAGATGGAAAACATGGAAGATATATTTCAAAAAATTGGCACAACTCAAACCTTGAGTCAAAAAATTGAGAGAAACATTGAAAAAGCAATCCGAGAAAAGAAATTGCCAATTGGTGCAAAATTACCTTCCGAGCGCGAACTGTGTGAAATGTTTGCCGTTAGCCGCACAGCATTGCGCGAAGCCTTGAGACGTTTAAGTGCCCGTGGTTTGATCGAGATCAAAAAAGGAAGCGGCATGGTCGTAACCAAAATTGAATTAAAAGATGCCATCAGTTCGCTCAATCTATACTACGACTTGAAGTTTGACGATAATCTAATTGGTCAGATCATTGAATTAAGACTGGCATTCGAACCCGAAATTGCAAAGATGGCAGCCATTAACCGCACTGATGTTGATTTGAAAAACATGGAAGCTAATTTGATTGAATTTGCCAAATGCAATCCAGACAATACTCAGCTTGAATCAGACATAGATAATCGCTTTCACCTGGCCGTTGCCCGAGCTACTGAAAATCCCTTTGTAATTATTACAATGGAACCAGTGCATAATCTGTTGCCGCGAATGCGCAATTTTATTTATGCCAATGTAGATGGCGAAAAAGAAATCACACTGGGCTATCACAAAGAAATAGTGAATGCAATTCGTGAACGTGATGCTGAACGTGCCTACGAGAAAATGCAAGCTCATCTCGATCGAAATATGCAGGTTTACAACAAGTTTTTCAAGCACTTATAAAACCCGGCACGTTCAGTAAACAGCTCACTGGAGTTAAAAAACAGGCGTTAAATTACTTATTCCTAAACCGGGTTTGTCGATCAACGAGATTTTTCCATCAACAACCTGAACTCCTGAATACGGATCGTTTGAGATCAGCAGGTTGCCATCCAGATCGGCCCAATCGGTTTTTGGCGATAACTGTGCCGCCGCTGAAATAGCGCACGAAGTTTCCGTCATACAACCAATCATTACTTTCATGTCCAGCGACCGGGCCAATGTCAGCATTTGATGTGCTTCACGCATTCCGGTACATTTCATCAGCTTGATGTTTATTCCGGAATATACGCCTTTGGCCTTAATAACATCATGTAACCGTTGAACTGATTCATCACCAATAGTAGGCAGCGGACTATTTTCGGTAAGCCATGCCATATCGTCGATCGCCGTTTTAGGCATCGGTTGCTCAACAAAGACAACTCCCTTTTCTTTGAGCCAGTGAATCATTTCAAGTGCTTTATTCTTGTCAGTCCAGCCCTGATTGACATCTACGCAAAGCGGAACATTCGTTGACGAGCGTATG
>JBBQXI010000269.1:0-5932 GCA_038209805.1 Bacteroidales bacterium
ACCCCTGAGATGTTTTGTGTAAATCCGAAATAACAAGTGAGCAATAAGATTGTCAGGATAATCAGGTTTTTTTTCATTTCTAAGAAGTTTAAGTAACTGTTTATACTAAGTTTTTCTGGGAATTCGCTCGATAATTTTTAAATGTTAATTATTTCAGGACATAAGTTTCTCTAATTATCACAGGTTTTTCAAATTTCAGTATCATTTTACAAGCCTGATAATGGATCTGCTTCAAGAGAAAATCATTTACATATTTGATGTTATATGGCTTTGCTCAAATGCGTTGTGAACCTTTATATGTAAATATATGAAAAGTATTTTATTTTGTTGAATAATTTTTACACACAAATATATGTAACTGAGAACTTTAAAAAGTGCTCGTGATTTGCATAATATAAAAATTACAATTCGGTTGGGTGCAGCTTTGCTAATGAAACAGATAGTTTAGGTTCATCAAAATAAGCAAAGTTTGAAATTTCAAGCTCAGAGATAAATTGGTGGGGTCATTTTAATTCTTGATCGCAGACGGTGGTGTATTTTAGCCGCCAAGCGTAACTTTTTTTAATGAATATCACTTACTCTTTGAACAACATAATAAACTTTGTTCCTTCGTTTACTTTGCTTTCTACGCTAATTTTGCCTGCTAAACTCGTAATGTGGTTGTGAACTAAATAAAGACCAATGCCTTTGCTGTCTTTGAAGTCGTGAAACTTTTGATGCAATCCGAAAATCTTGTCTTTCACTTTTTCCATATCAAAGCCGAGTCCATTATCAGAAAAGGTCAATTGATTTCTTCCATTCACTTTTTCTGCATGAATGGATATGACGGGGAGAAGGTCGGGTCTTGCATATTTTATTGAATTGGTAAGTAGATTTAAAAATACGCTATCCATGAAAGCCTTATTGAATTTGATTCTATCCAACTTCGAAAAGTCAACATGAATGGTCGCTTTTGAAGATTCAATCAGGGAATTAATGGATTTGAGAACATTATTCAGGCTTCTTTTCAGATCCACTTCTTCAATACTTGCCAGATCCTGGTGTTTCTCACTTAAGGCATCAACATAATTATCGAGCGTTTCTTTTAAGTACTCTCCTGATAATTTTACAATCGTTATCAATTCTCTTGCTTCTTCGTCCTTTATTTTCGAAATGTCTAGCAGGTCGAGCACTGCCAGTAAATTATTGACAGGCGATCGCAAATCATGAGATGTGGTATATGTTAGTTGCTTCAGGTCTTCATTGGTATTCGTTAGATTGGTAAGTAATGCGCTTCTGTCGGCCTCCAACCGTTTGGTGTGCGTAATATCTTTGGCTATGGCAAAAACTAACTGGTCACTTTCAACCGGTAACGAAGACCACGATAGCCAAATAATTTCGCCACTCTTTTTTACGTATCTGTTTTCAAAATTGAAAAGAGGCTTTGATTTAGCCAATTCGAGACGAGCTAGCTGTGTAGAACGCTTGTCGGCACAATGTACAAAATCATTGATTGGCCATGCATACAATTCCTCCATCGTATAGCCCAGTAGTTTTGAGACTGCCGCGTTTACTTTTTTAAAGTATCCATCGTATCCGGCAATGCAAAGTAAATCCGGCGATAATTCAAAGAAAAGTTCATATTCGAAAGTCGTTCTATTCATTTGAAAATGGATATTTAAATTTTCTTCGGATTGTGCAATACTGAATCTAACTAACATTTGGAGTGTTAAGATAGTTGCCGCGGTGGAAAATATTTCTGTTGAATTAACCTGGATTTAATGATGAGTTCAGCTCCTATATCGAAGTTTTTGTCTGAATATGGATGCAAGTAACTCTTTGCGAACGCATTATAGTTGAATGTTTTAGGATGAGTACACATTGTTAATTAAACGCTAGTTGCTAATTTTTGTAATTCCTATCCGATAATGTTTTTCTATTGATATAATACCGATCTTAACTGCTTATTCTCTTGGCTTTTTGTTTTAAGTGGATTTGAATCATGTGGCTAAAAATTGGTTGTGAATTAACGTTTGACATTTCGGTACCGACACCATTTATTTTGATGTTACGGCCACGCAGCGGAGTGCAGCAATGGGTAGCAAAAGATGAATTTCGGATTTCATCAAATGTCTCGGTATTCGAATGTTCTGATGTTTATGGCAATCTTTGCCAACGGTTAATTGCTCCACCCGGGAAATTTGAGGTCATTACTTCTGCCGAAGTCAGGATAGCCGATTACTTTGATGAGGCACCAGGAGCAGCTTTTGTTGAAATCCCTTATCTTCCTGATTCAGTGCTTGGTTATTTATTACCAAGTCGTTATTGTGAGTCTGATCGTTTTGGCGATATGGCAACTATAATCACTGCTGGTCAACAGCCTGGATATGATCAGGTTTTGTCGATTGAGCAATGGTTATTTGACAACATTAAATATATTCCAGGCAGTAGCGACATACCTTTATCAGCAGTGGATGTCAATCTCAGACAATCGGGTGTTTGCCGGGACCTAGCACATCTGGGAATTGCATTGTGTCGAAGTCTTAGTATTCCAGCCCGCATGGTCGTTGGATACCGGTATCAATTGGAGCCGATGGATTTGCACGCATGGTTTGAGGCCTATGTGGGTGGATGCTGGTATATTTTCGATGCGGTGAGAACTTGCCCTAAAGGTGGCTACGTTGCAGTGGGATTTGGCCGGGATGCTGCCGATGTAGCAATTTACAATCAGTTTGGACCTGCGGCTTATCCTATAAGTCAGGTGGTTCAGGTGGAAATGACTGGAAGGAGTTTCTAAACTTAAACATACTTTGCTTTTTGTATTTTCTTTTGGATTACCTGCAACAAATTTCGACATTTTTGGTCACGCGAATTTATATCAAAAGAGGCTGAACTCTTCGAGACAGCCTCATAGGAATATTATTTGTACAAATATTTTCTATCCAATCTATTTCTTACTGAGAGCTTTCTTAATTGCCGCTTCAGCAAGAGGTTCCATTATTTTATATCCTGTCATGTTAGGGTGAACTCCATCTCCAGACAATTCTTTTTTCAGGCCGTTGCGATCGTCAACTGTCGATGAAAAATAATCCAGATAAACGATATCGTTCTTTTCAGCATAGTTTTTAATCATTTTATTGAGCTTGACAATCTTTGGAGCTGGTTCCAGTCCCGGTTTCCATGGATAATCGAAAGCAGGCAAAACCGAACTGAGTACCACTTTTATTTGGTTTGCTTTTGCTAATTCTGACATTGAAATCAGGTTATCCAAAATCATTTCGAGAGTTGAGGGACCGGTATTGCCGGCAATATCGTTGGTTCCTGCCAAAATTACAACAACGGCTGGCTTCAGATTAATGACATCGGGTCGGAATCGAACCAGCATTTGCGGAGTGGTTTGTCCGCTAATACCGCGATTTACATATGGCTTTCCGGCAAAAAAGTCAGGATCTGTGTTAATCCAGCCTTCGGTGATGGAGTTACCCATAAATACAACCCGATTTTCACCAGATGAAGGGGATGCAAGGTTTGCATTTGCATCTTTAAAACGTGAAGTATTGGCCCAGTCCTGAGCCGATAAAGAACCGGCTAGAAATAATACAGTGAAAAGAGTAAAAGCTAAATTCAAAATTTTCATTGTTTAAGGTTTTAAAAGTAAATGTCTATAAATTGATTTAGTTGGTCTGTTGGTTTGATTTATTTGGTTACTCCTGACACAACAGTACCAAATGTATTATATTTTTATGCATTCATGTTATATTATTGCGGTCAGCAAATATTTTCCGTCTTGATTATGGCATATTATACTGGCTAAATTTAAGTGAACCTCTGAACATTTTAAATCAAACGAAAGAGGCCGTCTTTGCAGGACAGCCTCTTGTAATTTATTGGATTGATGGTATTATCCGCATTTGGATGTTCCGCAGTCGGGGCAAATCAAACAGCCTTCCTGGTAAGTTACGTTTTTCGATCCGCATTCGCCGCAAATAGCACCTTCTGCAACAGTTCCGTCCGGAACATATTTTTTCAGTGCACGGGCAACTCCAGCCTTCCAGCTGTTGATGGTGTCGTTGTCGAATTGCAGGCTGGTAACCGTGTTAACCACTTTATGAATTGGCATTCCGTGGCGCAAAACTCCTGAAATTAATTTCGCATAGTTCCAGAATACGGGGTTGAATTTGTACGACAGTCCTTCGATGGTGGTGCGGTATCCTTGCTTGTTGGTGTATTGGAAATCGTAGCGTTTGGTTCCGTCAGGATTCACATTTTTGATGATTTTTCCGTTGACAACCGAACGTGGTAACAGAATTCCATCCTCATCGTCAGAAAGTCCGGTGAAGATCTCGTATGGACGTCCATCGATGGTTCCGATAAAAGCGACCCATTTGTCTTTTGAATTTTGGAAACGAACGACATCGGCTTCCAGTTCAATCGGACGTTTAGTTGGGAAAATGCTGTCAGATTTTTCTTCAACTTCCTCTTCTTTTTTATTCGAAATCAAAACTCCTGAACGTGATCCGTCGCGATAAACAGTCACACCCTTGCAGCCGCTTTTCCAGGCTTCGAAATATAATCTGCCAACCAGTTCTTCATCAGCATCGGCGGGTAAGTTAATGGTTACGCTGATGGAATGATCGACCCATTTCTGGATTTTTCCTTGCATCCGAACCTTGTTCATCCAATCCACATCGTTCGAAGTCGCTTTGTAATAAGGTGATTTAGCAATCATTGCATCCAAATCAGTTTCCGGATAATTCTTCTTCAGTTCAAATCCGTTGATGGTCATCCAGTCCTTGAATTTGTGGTGGAAAACCACATATTCTTCCCACGAATCGCCAACTTCGTCAACAAAATCGACCTTTACATTTTTATCGTTCGGATTTACTTTCCGGCGACGTTTGTAAACCGGCATGAACACAGGTTCAATTCCTGAGGTGGTTTGTGTCATCAAACTGGTTGTTCCTGTTGGAGCTATGGTTAGCAAGGCAATATTCCGGCGACCAAACTTTACCATGTCCTGATACAATTGCTCGTCAGCGTTACGCAACCGTTTAATCATCGGATTATTTTTTTCGCGATCGGCACTGTAAATTTTAAAAGCACCACGTTCTTTGGCCATGATCACGGATGAACGGTAAGCTTCCAGTGCAACTGTTTTGTGGATTTCTTCGCTGAAATCGGTAGCATCGTCGCTTCCGTAGCGCAATCCAAGAGCGGCAAGCATATCACCTTCAGCAGTAATACCAACTCCGGTACGACGGCCTTCTTTGGCTTTGGTCTGAATTTTCAGCCACATCGACCGTTCAATATTCTTGATTTCCTGATCTTCAGGATCAGAATCGATTTTGCCAATAATGCCATTAATTTTTTCGAGTTCGAGATCGATAATGTCGTCCATCATGCGCTGGGCAACCTGAACATGTTTCTTAAATAAATCGAAATTAAAGTGTGCCTGTGGTGTAAACGGATTTTCAACGTATGAATATAAATTTACGGCAATCAAACGACAGCTATCGTATGGACAAAGTGGAATTTCGCCGCATGGATTCGTCGAAACTGTTTTGTATCCCAAGTCGGCATAACAGTCAGGCACAGATTCCCGGATGATGGTATCCCAGAAAAGGATTCCGGGTTCAGCCGATTTCCATGCATTGTGAACAATTTTTTTCCAAAGACCATCGGCATCAATTTCTTTGGTGTATTTCGGAATCTTGGCATCAGTCGGATATTGAGTCATGTATTTTTCGCCTGCTTCAACCGACTGCATAAAATCGTCGTGTATTTTAACCGAAACGTTAGCCCCTGTAACTTTTCCCTGTTCCAGTTTGGCATCGATGAACGATTCGGCATCAGGATGTTTAATGGAAACTGAAAGCATGAGTGCGCCACGGCGACCATCCTGTGCTACTTCGCGGGTCGAGTTTGAATAGCGTTCCATGAAGGGAACAATACC
>JBBQXI010000270.1:0-5909 GCA_038209805.1 Bacteroidales bacterium
CCAACCCCAACCCTTCCCCAAACGGGGATGGGAGTTTCGATACCGGAAATTCTTGAGGTGTAATCTTTAAGGATCGTACGTATTAATCTTGCAGGTTCAAAAGTCCCCCGTTTTGGGGGATTAGGGGGCTGTTTTCCTAAAATGTATACTTTACAGTAAAGGCAAAATCGAAGGGTTGGAGCTGAAAGAAGCTCTTTCCGAAGAGGTTGAAATACGGTTTTACTTCAACTCCAAACACGAAAGGAATTTCTTTCACGGTGTATTCAATAGCTGCCAAACCATCGAGACCGGCAATAGGTCCGGTGTGACGCTCACTGTACGAAGTTTGTGGAACGGTGTCGTAATAAAAGTATTCGCGCCACGACTCGAATCCGGCGTGTGCTCCAAAACCATAAACAAACGACAATTCTTCTTCTCCAATATCGAAGGCATCGGCTATATGAAATTCTTTCATGCCGGTTAACTGAAGTCCCTGTTTCCGGAATGACAGCAGTGCTTTATACGAAGTTAAATCGCCTGAATAAACCCGGTATTCAAATCCGGAGGAAAGACCACCACGAATACCAACGGCCTTAACCGGTTCTTCTGAAAATCCACTGAATGCGAGAAGTAATAAGCCAACTATAAAATAGATTTGTTTCATTGTTTCTTGTTTTGTATTTTTTTGAATTGAAAGATATTCTTATGAATAATCAGTTGAGACTGATTATAGATTAACATTTAACGGTGAATTCTGGTTTATTAATACAGTGTAAATGACTAATATACAAAAGCTAGTTTTTATCTACTACATCGCCTGATCCGGAAATGCTGGTATGTACAATTGGATGATTGACAAAATAAACCCTTCCGCTTCCTGAAATCCGTGCATCAATGAATTGACTGGCATTTACATACATATCGCCTGATCCGGAAATTGCAGCTTGACATTGATCCTGCACGAGATTATAGGTCTTTATTTTTCCCGAACCGCTAATCACAAAATTAGTGTTTATGGCATCGCCTTCAATATAAATTGTTCCGGAGCCCGAAATGTTCGCTTTTACCTTGTCGCTGCTGATTATGGTTTTGATATCGCCCGATCCGGAAACTGACAAGTCGAAGTCCGAACTCAGAAAACTTCCGGTTTCTATCAGCCCAGATCCGCTTAATGACAGTCCATTTAGTACCGGAGTGGTGATGCAAATTTCGATTGGTTCGTTCTGTCGAAGTGAATGAATTCCAGTAGTTCTTATTTTCAATGTTCTTCCGTCCACGTTTGTCGAGATGTAAGGCAATAAATTCGATTCGGCTGTTATTTCCACCGAATAAAAGTTGCCAGGCATTACCGTAACTGTGAAATCTCCGTTTGAGCTTATTTGATTGAATCCTTCCGCATTACGTGTTTCTGTTCTCGAAATTCCGTTGCCTTCAATAAACATTTCGTCGAGGCAGGAGCTTGCTCCAAATAAAAGCACGAATAGTGCTGTAAAAATCTGAATTTTAGTTGTTTTCATAGCTTTGAGGATTGTTTGTTTCTGATTGTTTTCTGTTTTCTAATACCATAGACAGGATTTTATTTTCGTGGTTGCAAATCCTGAATAGAAATTTTAAAGTTTTTTTTGATTGAAATATTTGCAATTTGGTTACCCGTAGGGTATCAATGTCAATAAAAAGAAATAACGAATAAACCTGTTGTCCGTTAGGACATTAATAATAAAATCGATTAATTCCCTATGGGAAATTGAGCAAAATGATGGATTCATTCTATTGATATTCATCTCCTACGGAGAAAAACTCACAGCTTTTTGTTTTTGATATTTTCTTTTTGATTTTTCAATGCAAAAATGAATCTTTCATCGCGAAGAAAAAGAAGAAATTTTGCCAAATCGCCTATACTGCCCGATGAATCGCTCAAAACTTAAACCCAATCAGTAATTCAATCCTTCAGTAATTCAGTCTTTCAGTCCTTCCATTAATACGACAGAACATTGGTTTCGCCGCCAACGGCGTTAATGATGAGCTGATCTTCTTTCATTTTCTTGCCGAAATAGCCCGAATGGCGGACTTTATTTTCTTTCGAATCAATCACTTCTTTGTCCTCCTCTTTCAGTTCCCGTCCCAGTTTCAGGTCGGTTTTGGTTTCGGTGATTTCGTAATTAAATTTCGCTTCAGGACTAAAATAAAGGTTAACATCTGCTGATCGTGATTCGACGTAAATGCTGCTGAACGAGTTCTGTATCTTTTCCATTTCAAGGCTACCGTAACTTAAACGCAAGTTCGCCTTATCCTTTAATTCTGAAATCCGGAACTGGCTGAAATTACCTGTAGCATCCAGTTTATTTGCAATCCTGATCCTGAATTTATCGCGTCGGGAGTCGATGCTCAAATCTTCAGCACTCATAACCTCAATGGTTGACGATTTACTTTCGAACCGCAGTGTCCCAGAGTTTTTAATCTCAATGTCGCTGTAATTGCTTATGATTCGTGCGTTAGGCAGGTTGGTAATCATGGCATCGGCAAAGCTCAGGTTCATAGTCGACCGTTTAGGCAAATCTCCCGTTTTCAGTTTTCCATTGCTGAGTGTAATTTGAGTTTCGCCTTTGTAGTCGCCCATAATAATGTCGCCAAACTTGTTTTCCAGCCGAAGTTCACGATTGTCGGGCAACCACACCATCATGTCGATACGGATACTGCCATTGGTTTGTAATATGGTTTCCTTAAACTTCAGAAGTTCGCTCTCGACCTGATTTCGATTTTTATCAACTTGAGTTTTTATCACCAGATAATGCTGGCTGTTGCTAATGTCAAAATCAAGATTCCCTAATGTTTTGGCTAGTTTGTCTGGTTTTTTTTCGTTGATTTCCATTTTGAAACGGATCACAACAGAATCTTTGTCCCATGTATTCAGTTCTATTTTTCCATATTTATTGGTAATGTCAATACGCGTTTCGGGCTGAATGGCAAAACGTTTAACAAATTCCTTTGTCTCGGTAAACTGGGCATAACTGGCCAAGCACATCAGGCTGAATATACCTGAGATAAAAAACCGACTGCCATTTGTTTGCAAAAAATTCTTCATAACCATAAGGCTAACAATTTATTTGTTCCAGAACGTCGTCAACCAGTTTCATCCGGTTGCGGTTGTTCTCAATCATCGCTTCAATCACTTCCTTGTTCGAGATATTCTCTTTTAAATCATTTTTTAACGAATGATACATCATTTCTAACTCGTTTAAATCCCCTTCAATCTCTATCTTTATTTCAGGATGAACTTTGTAGCATTTATTTATCTCGGCCAGCTTTCCGGAGACTTCCTGCGCATAATAAGCTTCAGCCTCAATTAATTCCTGAATTTCAGGATCGGCTTGAACCGCTTTTGCCGATTGTGTTTGTTCCGAAAATTTTACCTGATAAATAACTGCCGGAATAGCCAAAGTTAATATCACAATCGCGGCAATTTTCATCCACGGAAATTTCCTGATTTTGTTTTTCGGTTCCTCGCTTAGCTGTCCGCTGATAGATTCCCATATTTGGTCTGATGGTTCCAGTTGGTCAAATTCGTGACGGTTTTCATTAACAAACGATTCCAATCTATCCTGTTTCATATCGCTCTTGATTTTGTCTGTTTCATAATTTCATAAACCCTGCGTTTGGCGCGCATATATTGCGTTTTCGATGTCGATTCGGTGATGTTCAGTATTTGTGAAATCTCACCGTGGTCGTATCCTTCGAGCAGGTAAAGTGAGAAGACAATTCGCCCTCCCTCCGGAAGCTGATTCATGGCTTCCAATATATTTTCGGTGGTGTACAAGGCTTCTTCCGGTTCTTCTTCGGCTGTTTCGAAGCGGTGTAAATCATCGATGTAGCGGATGTCCAATTTGCGTTTGTTCAGTGCATTTATACAAGTGTGGACTGTAATTGTCTTTATCCAGGTGCCAAAACCCGATTCATTTCTGAAGGATTCAAGTTTCTGAAAAGCCTGTACAAACGCTTCCTGCAACATATCTTCAGCATCCTCGCGGTTATTCATCATGCGGAAACACACGTTGAACATCGCTTTGGAATACAACTGATAGAGCTGGTAGCGGGCTTTGTTGCTGCCTTTTATGCTGTCGGCTATCAAATCCTGATGTATGAATGCTGTCTGACTCAAATGTTATCGTTTTCAGTTTTATTGACAACGGTTTTCCTAAAGGGTTGCAAAGACTCAAATAAATTTTCGTTTTTCCCGTTTTAAGGATCAAATTTGGATATTTTTGCCTTCAGAATACCAATAAAATCAAAGATAAACCGATAAAATATAAAAAGTATATGTCAGACAGACGAATGTTTATTAAAACCAGTGCGTTAGCCGGAATTGGAGTTCTGGCCGCCAGCAAAACAAAAATTATTGCCGGTAATTTACTTCCTGCTTTCGAGAGCAAACGCCCGCCACTTGCCAAACGCAACTTTGTGAGCGAATCGGTTGAAAAAACCATTACTAAAGTAAAAGCGTCGATTTCCAATCCGGAGTTGGGCTGGTTGTTCGAAAACTGTTTCCCGAATACTCTGGATACCACCGTCGATTTTGAAGTGATCGATGGAAAACCTGACACCTATGTGATTACTGGAGATATTGATGCCATGTGGTTGCGCGATAGCACGGCCCAGATATGGCCATATTTGCCATTTGTGAAAGAGGATGCCAAATTGAGAGAATTGGTGAAAGGCGTGATTAACCGTCAGGCGAAATGCATTTTGCTTGATCCGTATGCCAATGCTTTCTATAAAGATCCGACCCAGGAAAGTGAGTGGAAGAATGACCTGACTGACATGAAACCCGGAATTCACGAACGAAAATGGGAGATCGACAGTTTGTGTTATCCAGTCCGCTTAGCACATGGATATTGGAAACTAACTGGCGATATCAGCTTGTTCGATAGCAAATGGAAAGAAGCTATGCAGTTGGTGTTGCAAACATTCCGCGAACAGCAACGTTTCCACGATAAAGGGTCATACAGTTTTCAACGCACAACTGCCTGGGCAACCGACGGCGTTCCGCTGAGCGGCTACGGTTATCCGGTTAAACCTTGTGGGCTGATTGTTTCCACTTTCCGCCCGAGCGACGACTGTACCTTGTTTCCCTATTTGATTCCAAGCAACATGTTTGCCATCGAAGTGCTGGGTTATCTTCAGGAAATGTTTTCGACTCCTGAATTAAAAGACGATGCGTTGGTTGCCAAAGCCAAAGAAATTCAGCAGCAGGTAAAACAAGGACTCAAGGAAAATGGAATCTTTGTTCATCCGAAGTTTGGCGAAATCATTGCTTTTGAGGTGAATGGTTTTGGAAGTTTCCACCTGATGGACGATGCCAATGTGCCATCGCTATTATCACTTCCTTATTTGGGAGCCATTGCACCCGATAGTCCGCTATACCTGAATACCCGGAAAGTGGTGCTTTCTGAAAATAATCCGTTCTTCTACAAAGGAACGGCAGGCGAGGGGGTAGGCGGTCCACATACCGGCGTTGATACTATTTGGCCAATGAGCATTATTTTGCGTGCCATTACCAGCATCGACGATGCGGAAATTAAGCACTGCATCGATATGCTGCTGAAAACACACGCCGATACCGGTTTTATGCACGAGTCGTTCCATAAAGACGATGCCAAAAAATTCTCTCGTAAATGGTTTGCCTGGGCCAATACCCTATTTGGTGAACTAATCCTGAAAGTTTACCACGAAAGGCCACATCTTCTGAAAGCATAGGTTGCTGCTACTTTTAGTGATCGGGTGACTTCGAGTCACCCGATCACTACTGAAAATATACAAGGAGAGTTGAAGTAAAATTCGGCTCTCCTTTTTTTTACAGCAAACAGTATTGTTCAAACCGCTCTGTTTCTGTTTAAAACTCGTTCAAAACATTATGGGTTGTTGATGAAGATGGT
>JBBQXI010000271.1:0-5902 GCA_038209805.1 Bacteroidales bacterium
CAGGAGAGAGAAGTATCTCCAATGCACTTAAAATGCTCTTGTTGTCGTCAACAATCAGGACGTTCCCTTTGGCCATTTTTTATTCAAAGGTAAAAGTTGGTTTATATGAAGTCAACTAATTGTAAAAATATTTTACACAACCATGTCAATTATTTTTACCTGAAAGTTCGGGACTGAACAAATAAGCACTCATTATCAGTAAATTATAAATTTGGCATTATTCTGGCACAACATTTACCAAACAATTAAACAATGAAGCAGAAATCTTATCTACTTTTTTCATTTTTTTGGTTCGTGGTTGGAAATGCACTCGTGGCTCAAAACACATGGACACTGAGCCGCTGCATTTCTTTTTCCATTGAAAACAACATTGGGTTAAAGAAACTTGACGTACAACAGAAGATTGCGACAGAAGATCTGAGCCAATCGAAACGCGATCTTTTACCTGGAATAAGCGCTTCGTCGCGAGCCGGAATCAGCTTTGGACGCTCGATTGACCCGAACACAAATGACATTGTGAATACAAATTTCTTCAACAATAGTTACGATCTTGGCACATCGATGACCCTTTTCAACGGCTTCAAACTTGTAAACCAGATTGAATACCAGAAATTCAGAAAAAAAGCAACAGAGTTAAACCGATTAAATGCCATTGATGATCTGGCATTTAATGTGATGAATTCGTATTTTGATGTGCTTTACTACAAGGGAATGCTAAAAATCGCTCAGGAACAGGTTGAAACCTCGGGCATTAACCTGAAGAAAATAGATAGACAAGTGGAATTGGGGATGAAATCAAAAACTGACTTGCTTGAAATGCGGGCAAATTTCGAAACCGAGGAATTACGTCGCATTCAGTTTGGGAATAACCTAAAAACAGCAATCATCAAGTTAAAACAAAGCATGAACCTAACGGATACCACAGAAATGGTTTTGGATGACGAACAAAGTCCGATGGTAATTACAGAGAAACCGGATCAGCAAAGCCTTTTTTCGTCGTACACTCAATGGTCGCCTTATTATCAATCGTTCGAGGCTCAATTAAGAGCTAGTCGTAAATCACTGTCCATCAGCCGATCTCAGTTATATCCATCGCTAAGCGCCAACGCATCGATGGGAACCGCATTTTACGAAACAACGAAAGACGATGCTGGTAAAACCATTGGCTTTAGTACTCAATTGGAAAACAACCGCAACAAATATGTTGGTGGCTCGCTTAATATTCCGATTTTCAGTCGTTGGGCTGTCCGGTCGGACATCAAAAAGGCCAAAATGCAAGTTGAACAGGCTCAGAATACCTTGGACGAAGAAAAGCAAAAGCTGTATTTTGAGATGGCCAACAACCTAAACGATCTGGAAGCTCTCGAGAAAGAATACAATCAATACTTGAAACAACAGGAAGCAGATCAACTTGCTTTTCAGGCCTCGGAGAAAAAATTCGAGCAAGGGTTAGTTAGTGTGGTCGATTTCTACATTGCGAAAAACCGTCTGGCCAATTCGGTCAGCCAAGTTTTAAATGCCCGATTGCACTGGGAAATCAAGAAAAAAGCACTCGATTTTTACTCTGGGAAAAGGTTCTGGGAGCAGTAGCATGGAGCAGATGGCAAAGAGCATAGAGGAAAACGAATTCAGAAAAAAGGAAACCATTTATTAGGCAAATTTATTAACCGGAGGCTGAAACTTCGGCGTGAGCTCTGTCGAACACTTGTCGAAACCAAACTTGAAACTATACGATCATGGGAATGGATAAAGTTATTGAAAAGAAAAAAGGTTTAAGACCCAAACATATCATCTGGATAGTTGGAGGACTGGCATTTACCTTTTTGTTGTATAAGGTTGTTTTCACCGAAAGTGGTTCAACTTTCAGAGCCGAAAAAGATAAGTTGACAATCAGTTCCGTGGAAGATGGTTTGTTTAACGACTACATCACGGTAATTGGACAAGTCGAACCTATTTTAACAATTTTTCTTGATGCTGAAGAAGGTGGAAAAGTTGAAGAAAAGCTGATTGAAGAAGGTGAGATGGTAAAAAAAGGTGATATCATCCTGAAACTAAGGAACAACGACCTAAACCTTAGCATCATGAATAGCGAATCGAGTATGGCCTACCAGACCAACGAGTTGCGCAACACCCAGATACAAATGGAGCAGCAGAAAATAACGAATAAACAACAGTTGCTCCAGATCGATTATGAAATTCTGAGGCTGGCACGAAACTTCGAACAACAGAAAGCACTGTTTGACGAAAAGTTAATTGCCAAAGAAGACTACCTGAAAGCTGAAGAAGATTATCTCAAATCGAAGAAAAACCGCGATCTCATTTATATGAAACTGGTTCAGGACTCCATCTTTCGCGAAAACCAGAAAATACAGATGGATCAGAGCCTTGGTAATATGCACCTTAACTTAAAAGTGGTTCAGCAGCGACGCGAAGACCTGAATGTGAAAGCGCCCGTTGACGGACAACTCGGATTACTTAATGCCGAAATTGGTGAATCAATCAACAAAGGGCAACGGATTGGACAAATTAATATTCTCGATAATTTCAAGGTAAACGCTAAGATCGACGAACACTATATTGACCGGATTGTGCGTGGACTGGCTGCCACACTCGACCGTAACGGCACCAATTTTAACCTCAGCGTGAAAAAGGTTTATCCTGAAGTTCGTGATGGTCAATTCGAAATTGATCTGATCTTCGATGGTTCTGCTCCAGACAATATTCGCACCGGACAGACCTACCACATTAAGCTGGAATTAGGCGAATCGGCGAAGGCTATAATGCTTCCAAGAGGCGGGTTCTTCCAAAGTACCGGCGGACAATGGGTATATGTATTGAGTCAGGATGGCAGCGAAGCCACCAAACGCAACATTAAGATTGGGAAACAAAATCCGCAATATTACGAAGTTTTGGAAGGTCTCAATGCCGGTGAAAAGGTCATCACTTCAGGATACGAAATGTTTGGGACAAACGACCGGATAGTATTGAAATAGAGAAAAGAATTTTGAACTTTATATAGTTATTCAATAAACAACTTTATAGCGATGATAAAAACAGTTAACCTTAACAAAGTATTCCGCACCGAAGAGATTGAAACCAGTGCGTTGAACAATGTGAACCTTCACATACAGAAGGGGGAGTTTGTAGCCATCATGGGGCCTTCGGGTTGTGGCAAGTCAACCTTGCTGAACATTGTCGGGTTGCTTGACAATCCCAGTACCGGGGAGTATTTTTTCGACAATCAGGAAGTTGGCGCTTTTAAAGAACGCAACCGTACTTTACTCCGGAAAGGAAACATCGGCTTTGTGTTCCAAAGTTTTAACCTGATCGACGAACTTAATGTATACGAAAATGTAGAACTTCCGCTTATTTACTTAAAGATGAGTGCCAAAGAACGAAAGGACATGGTCGAAAAAGTGCTCGACCGGATGCAAATTGGTCACCGGAAGAAACATTTTCCGCAGCAATTATCAGGAGGACAGCAACAGCGTGTAGCCATTGCGCGTGCCGTAGTTGCCAACCCAAAACTGATTCTGGCCGATGAGCCAACCGGTAACCTCGATTCGAAAAACGGCCTGGAAGTGATGAACCTGCTCACGGAACTTAACCGCGAAGGAACAACTATTGTGATGGTAACCCACTCGATGCACGACTCTGAATTTGCTCACCGTGTGATTAATTTATTTGATGGGCAGGTGATTACCGAAGAAATAAAGAATAAGATGGGCGAATTGCTGATGTAAAATTGGTCTGGAACAATGATTCGAACGATTGATTCTCCTGATTTTGGAAATCACGGAGCCAAGGTTCAGACAATAGCTGGAAAAGTCAACATCATTAGACAAACAAAGAAACAACTATGAACACTATTAGATTAGCTTTTCGAAGAATCTTTCGGAAAGGAGAGCACTCAGCAACCCGGATCATTTCACTTGCTGCGGGTCTTGCCTTTGGAATTCTACTTTTATCCGAAGTTTTATACCTCAAAAGCTTCGATAGCTTTTACCCGGATTCAAACCGGGTTTTCGTCGTTTGCGAGAATTTCAAACCCGATAAATCATCTGATAAAGTTTCAACTATTCCTCGTGCAAGTGGGGCGATAGGTCCGGGTTTGAAAAGCGAAGTTCCGGGTATAGAAGCTGCTACACGCCTTAATTCAATAGGTTCGTCGATTTTTTATACTGAAAATCAGAAAAGTTATCAGGCCGAATTCTCACTGGCCGACGAGTACCTGTTCGACATTCTTCCGCGCCCTGTAATCAGCGGAAACCCGCACGAAATACTTAAAGTTTCGATGAACTGTATGGTTTCCGACAAAATTGCGAAGCAAATGGGTGGCGATGTCATCGGGCGAACCATCGAACTGAAAGAATATCCCAACAGAAAGCTAACCATTGCCGGAATATTTGAAGCGTTGCCCGAAAACACCAATTACAAATACGATGTACTGATTTCGATGGCTTCAATCAGCCAGTTTATGTGGGACGGATCCCAAAACTGGTTGGGCAACGACCGCTATTATACCTGCGTACGGCTGGCGCCCGAAGTTTCACCCCAAAGCATTATTCCATCGGTGATAAAAATGCAGGAAAAACATCAGGGGGTTGAAGAGCTAAAACAGGTGCAAAAAGCAGGGGAAAGTATGTATTCATTTGAGCCCATCCGGAAAATAAATGCCGACAACACAAAAGATATGATATTGATCCTGAGCATTATTGCAGGTGCCGTTTTGTTTGTTTCACTCCTGAATTACACCCTTTTAACCTTAACCATTTTGGCCAACCGGGGTAAAAGTTCGGCCATTCATAAATGCTGTGGCGCTCAGGCCAGCCATTTGCAGAAACTCATTTTTTCCGAAACCTTTATCTTATTTCTATCTTCAGTGTTTGGTGCGTTTATCATCGTCATGATATTAAAACCCATAGCCGAAGCTCAAATGGGGCATCAGCTTTTATCGGTATTGAATTCGTACGTCGTCATTCCTATAATCGCGCTATTGGTTATCACCGTTCTGGCCATCAGCATTATTCCCGGCTGGTTCTTCTCTCAAATCCCGGTGGCTGCTGCGTTCCGCAGTTACCGCCAGAAAGGAAATAAATGGAAACTGGGGCTGCTTTCTCTTCAATTTGTTGGCGCATCATTTATCCTTGCGATGTTGGTTGTAGTTACGCTTCAGTACGAGAAAATGACCCGCGCCGATCATGGTTATCGGGCCGAAAAGGTATTTTACTGTTCGACGAGCGGCATCGATGGCCATAAAATTGCCTCGGTGATGCACGAACTCCGGTCGTTGCCTGAAGTGGAGCTGGCTGGTATGGGTAGCGGTGTTCCTACCGACGGTGTCTCGGGCAACAATGTTTTTTCGCCCGACGGACAAAAAGAACTGTTTAATGTGGCCGATTTTTACTCGGTTGACGATAATTACCTCGCTATATTGGGCATTCCAGTAACCGAAGGACAGTCGTTTTCATCAAAAAATTCAGCAATCAATAATATGGTAATTAGCAGAAAAGGCGCCGAATTACTAAAAATGAACAACGGTTGGACTAACGGAGTGGTAGGGAAACAAATCGAAATTTCGGAGCATAGATTGGTTAACATACAAGGTGTTTTCCCTGATTTTGTAATTGGCTCATTCTCCAGTCCCGATTTTCGTCCTTCGGTATTTTTCTATCTTCCTGAAGAAAAATTTGCAGAGCAGAAGATCAGCAAACCATCGTTTTCGTTCAATATTCTGGTAAAAATTCAAGATGGAAATTACCCCGGCATTTTGGAGAAACTAACGACCATTTTCAACAATGCCATGCCGCACCCCGATGCGATCGTGTATAATCTGGCTGATGTACGCCAAAAGAGCTATTCGCAAGAAAAGGGATTTCGGAATTCGATGATGGCCGGAAAT
>JBBQXI010000272.1:0-5886 GCA_038209805.1 Bacteroidales bacterium
CAGGAAGGTGTTGACGGCTTGATCCATATTTCAGACTTAAGCTGGACCAAGAAAATCAAACATCCATCTGAATTCACTTCTATCGGTTCTGAAATTGATGTTGTTGTTTTAGACATCGACAAAGACAACCGTCGTTTGAGCCTAGGCCACAAACAATTGGAAGAAAATCCATGGGATGTATTTGAAACTATCTTCTCGGTTGATTCAGTACACGAAGGAACCGTTGTTGAATTATTCGACAAAGGCGCAACTATCGCTCTTCCATACGGTGTTGAAGGTTTCGCCACTCCACGTCACTTGGTAAAAGAAGACGGAAGCCAGGCTCAGCTCGAAGAAAAAATGGAATTCAAAGTAATTGAATTCTCGAAAGCTGCCAAACGGATCATCCTTTCTCATTCAAGAGTATTCGAAGATGAGAAAAAAGCTGAAGAAACAGCAAAACGGAAAACTCAGGCTAAAGCTACAACTAAAGCCGTAAAACAAGTGAAGGAAACGAACAGTGCTGAAAAAACCACACTTGGAGATATTTCTGAATTGGCTGCCTTGAGATCTCAAATGGAAGCTGACGAACAGAAAGAAAATTAGTCGCTGATTATTACAAATCCATCAGAATTTCTTAAATTGCATCTATGGATTTCGAAATAGTAAAAACAACAGACTATACACTCATAAAAGTACTGAACGACAGACTGGATACCAGCAATGCTCCGGATCTGAAATCAGAACTTGTAGCGGTAAATACGAACGGCGAGAAAAACATCGTTCTGGATGTCAGTAATTGCGAATATTGTGATTCTTCGGGCTTAAGCGCCATATTGGTTGCCAACAGGCTTTGCGAAGATGCAATCGGAACATTTATTTTGACTGGCCTTCAGCCCGATGTTGAACAGATTATCAGGATTTCGATGTTACATACTGTTTTGATTATTACCAGAACAGTTGATGAAGCGGTGAACCTCCTGAATGAAAAGGAAAAGCTTTAGTCAGACCATGTCAGGTATAACAATGCCTTTTCAACTGACAATTCTCGGAACAAGTTCTGCATTACCTACATCAAACAGATATCCAACCGCCCAGGTACTCAATGTATCGGGGCGGTTTTTTTTGATCGATTGCGGAGAAGGCACGCAAACCCAAATGCGAAAATATAAGATTGGCTTCTCCAAAATCAATCACATTTTCATCTCACACCTTCATGGCGACCATATTTTTGGATTGATCGGACTTATTTCAACCTTCGCACTAATTGGCCGCACGAACGACCTGCATATCTATTCTCATTCCGAGTTGCAGAAGTTTCTATCGCCTCAAGTTGAGTTTTTGTATGCTCAAGAACTCCCGTTTAAAATCATCTTTCATCCCTTGAATTTCAAGAAAGAGCAGATGATTTTTGAGGATTCAAAAGTTACAGTTTACTCATTTCCATTGGATCACCGGATTTCGACCTGTGGATTTCGATTCGAAGAAAAGCCAGCATTACCCAACCTCATTCCTTCGAAAATTGAAGAATATCAAATACAGATCCGCGACCGGCAGCGAATCAAAGAAGGCGGAGATTTCTTCACCAGCGATGGCCGAACTATTCCCCATTCAGAACTGACTAAAAACAAGCATCGGGCACGAACATTCGCTTTTTGCAGCGACACCCGCTACAGCGAATCATACATCGAATCGATCCGGAATGTGGATTTGCTTTACCACGAAGCCACCTTTGCCAACGACAACAAAGATTTGGCGCAAACCACCTACCACTCCACAGGCGAAGATGCCGCCAGTGTTGCTTTAAAGGCTGATGTCGGAAAGCTAATTATTGGGCATTTCTCTGCCAGATACAAAGACCATTCTGTTATTCTAAAAGAATCGCAGGCAATTTTTGCGAATACTGAGGCGATTACCGAAGGAGATGCCTTCAATGTTGTTTAGTTACTGGTTACCATTCACTTCGCATCATTGGTTATAAATAATTGTTCATGAAATAAGCAGGAATTACACATCCTCTGATATAAGATTTTTTTAATAACTTCGTTTCAAAATATACAGATATGGAATCACAATCAATTCAAATAAAAGTTCCGCTTAGCTTTAATCAGGTAGTTGATATTGTCCGACAACTTTCTCCTGCCGAAAGAACAATACTCAAAGAAGTTTTAAAGGAAACAGATGACATTGACAAACATCCAATACCCGAGGATCATAAAAATATAGTCAGGCAACGAATGAAAGCCAGTGAGGAAGATCCTTCCCGCCTTCTTAATTGGGACGAAGTTAAGAACAAGCTCATTGTCTGAAATGATTATGAAATTTTCCGTCGAAATTGAACCGGAGGCCTTCAGCGATATTCAAAATGCGATTGATTATTATAAATGAATATCCGATTGTTTACCTAAGCAGAGAATTAGTAGTCAAATTCAATTCAAGAATAGGGTATATCCGTTCGGAAAATATATTTGACTCACCCCACCGCCCTAATTTCGGGCGATCTCCCCTCTCTTTGCAAAGAGAGGGGGCGGGGGTGAGTAAGGTTTTGAATCATTTTTTTCATTTAGGCACTAAACCGGATATTCATATTATTATAACTCCTGCCAATCGGGTTTAGGAAAACGATTTTATCAAACCATTGATAAACAACTCAAAGTTCTAAGATCAAATTACTCTTTATTTGCAGTTCGTTATGATGATATACGCTGCATGAACGTAGAAAAATTCCCATACATGGTTCATTACCTGGTTTTGCCTGACCAACAAACCATAAGCATTAAAGCAATTTTCGGCACACACGAGAACCCTGAAAAATGGGAAAAAAGATAATGATTTTCAAATACACACAAGGATTCCATCCCTAAAAAGAAGAATTGAATCCCATCGCAATAAAAAACTTTGATTACAAATTTCCGGCTATGAAGTGCCCCGACTCAACGCAAATCGTCACTAGCGGTCGCGAAGTTTCTGCATATCCTGATGAGCTAAGGCGATTTCCCGTCAAGCCGATAAACAGCCCGAGCGGAAAGATGCACACCGAAAACCACTGCTGCCGCACTTGACGGGTAGCTGATGTTGAACTAAATCCGCCTACGCGGATAGCTGTTTTAAAAGTACCCGATTCTTTCTATACTTCGAAATTATTCACCTTAAAATTTCGGATTATGAGAAAGAAATCGGGTTTTACTATTGTTGAGCAGGCTATTGTGCTTGTTCCTGAGTTTGAAAAAGTTGTTCGTAAACTGGAACAACAGGTTACTTTGCGTGGGCAGAGCACAAGTACATTACAAAATTACATCCGGCGCATCGCCCTGTTTGTAGTTCATTTTCAGAAGCTGCCCGAGCAGATTGACCCGGATGAGATCAATGAATACCTCTGCGCCCTTGCTCGTGACCCCCGGTCGCCTTCGCGCAGTAGTTTCAAACACATGGTTTACGGGCTACGCTATTATTACCGACTGCTGGGGATGAACAAGAATGCCATCGCCCTGCCTTCGCTAAAAAAAGATGCAAAACTACCGGTAATCCTGAACCAGCAGGAACTAAAAGAGCTTTTTACCGCACCCACACTTCTGAAACAACGCATAGTGCTGACTTTGATTTACTCGGCCGGCCTTCGCGGACAGGAGGTGGTTAACCTGAAAATCTCCGATGTGGACTTTGAACGCCGTACCATTCACATCCGCCAGAGCAAGTACAAGAAAGACCGCATCGTTCCGCTGGCCGAAAGTATGGCTATTGGCCTGAAAAAGTACCTCGGTGCCGAAAACCCACACATCTGGCTGTTTAACGGGAAAGAGCCGGATGGCCGTTACAGCGTGCGTGGCCTCTCGTGGGTGATGCGCGAAACGCTGAAAAAGACTTCGATTGCAAAGGATGTAAACCTGCATTCGTTACGCCACGCGTATGCCACTCATCTTCTGGAACAGGGTCTCAACATTGTCACCCTGAAAGAGCTACTTGGCCATGCCGACATTACAACCACCATGATTTATCTTCATGTGGCACAGTGCCAGCTGATTAAACCGCACAGCCCGCTTGACAGGCTCTACAACTATCCGAAGAAATGAGGACAAGGTTTGAACTGGCCGATGTTGTCAATCTGTTTGGCGCCGGTTTGGTTTCATCGGTGAAGCTTAGCCCGCTGCAATTAAAGGTACTGGGCAGAATAGCCAGTTGCCGAACTGCTGCACTTGGCGGTCATGAAGAGGCTTGCGAAACTTGTGGTACGATACGTTACAGCTATAACAGTTGTGGCGACAGGCATTGCCCTAAATGTCAGGCAGCCAAACAAGCATTCTGGATCGACGATCTGATCAAAAATACCCTGCCTGTGAAGCATTACCACATCGTCTTTACAGTGCCTCACCAACTCAATGCCATTTGTCTGTACAACCAAAGAATGTATTACGACCTGCTATTTTCCGCCGTATGGCACACGCTCCGCACATTCGGGTACTCGCATTTTGGTGTTGAAAGCGGCGCGGTTGCCGTGCTGCATACTTGGGGGCAGAACCTCTCGCTTCACCCACATATCCATTGCCTTGTTCCGGCGGCCGGATATACTTTGGACGGAAAATGGAAAAATATCGGGCTTTCGGGGCTGTATCTTTATCCGGTTCACCAGTTAAGCGATGCTTTTAAAGGAAAGTTTCTGGATAGTCTCAAACGAACTATGCGAAAGCAAAACGAACTATCGTTGTTTTACGATGCGGTTCAACAGGCTTATAAAACCAAATGGGTGGTACACTGCGAGCCTTCACTGGCCGATGCCCATCATGTGGTTAAATACCTGGGGCAATATACCCACCGGGTAGCAATCACAAACCAGCGTATCCTGAACATTGCCGACGGTAAAGTAACTTTTATTGCAAAGGACTACCGCGACAGGGCCGTCAAAAAGCCAGTTCCCATGGATGGTATAGAGTTCCTGCGGCGATTTACCATGCATATCCTGCCTCGGCGGTTTGTTAAAATCAGAAGATACGGCATTTACAACCACACGGTTAAACGGAACCTCGAAATCCAATTTGTACCTGAACAAAAACCAGACATTGAAGCGGTAATCAAACGACAAGAACCATCCGAAACCAACGTGGAACGATTTGCCAGGCTGACAGGCATTAATCCTTGTCTTTGCCCAGTATGCAAGACCGGAAGAATGGTTGCCATAAGGGAACTGCCAAGGATTCGATCTCCTGCAAGTACACTTGTAAACCAAACGATACCACAATTTTAGCAACTGCTCCAATCCAGCGCTAACAACGCAACTGGGACTGGTATGTCCATAAGTGAACAAAAACGGATAATTTGTTGTCGATAAACACTATTTTGTTGATGCCAATAACCATGAAAAGCACAAAAACCTGCAATACGTCAATGAACGATTATTCTATTTCTCAACTCTATATCTTCAACTAAAATAAAAAACAGCCAGTAAGTACATAGCTCCGATCCCGGCGCGTGTAGTTCAACACAGACTCATCGCTGGGTCTTGCAGACCGCTCAGAGTCCTATTTATTACCGCCTGGTGTTCTTTGTCTTCCTGTCTTGAAAGCCGTTTTCATTATTCAATTTCCTCGTGATTATAATATCGTTTTCTTGTCTGCCAGTGTCGCTTTGTGTGTTAGCGTTTTCAATTTTTAAGGATTTGTTTTTTTAAAGCAATGCTTCTTTTGCGGTGTTTTTGCGTGCTCTTTGACAAATGTTTTGTTGGAGCGTTGGCGTCTTGTGGATTTGGCAATTTGCTTGCAAATAGGTTGATTTAAATTTTATTTATTCTCCATGATATTGCACACATACTATCGTAATTTCTCCAACGTGATGGACTGATTGATATTTGTTCGACTTTAAGATTTTGTGCTTCATCCAATAGTCCTTTTTTAATTTTAAGTTCTGCAAAAAATG